>CAMBPA010000082.1 GCA_945869355.1 Bordetella parapertussis | reverse complement strand
CAAACGAGTACAGATGCGGGGTCGCTGGCCAGCAACTTCTGCAAGGCTTCTGGGGTGATGAGATGCTGACTACTCATGTGGGGTCCATCCTTTGTCGATATCAAAAATAAACACAGCAACGAGAGCCGATTCTAGCGACTCTGCTATGCTTTTGCTTTGTTCTATTTTGCCATTGTCACCCATGTCCTCGGTCGTCGGAAACGTTTTTATGGTCGTGGCGCCTAGCGGCGCTGGAAAATCCAGCTTGGTCAACGCCTTGCTAGAGCAAGACAACGCCCTTTGGCTGTCTGTCTCTTGCACCACCCGCCCACCCCGCTCGGGTGAGGAAGATGGTAAAGATTATCGGTTTGTCACGCACGCTGACGTTGACGCACTGCGTCATAACGATCGTTTGCTGGAGTGGGCCCACGTCCACGGAAATTACTACGGTACGCCACGCGACCCGATCGACGCGGCGCTCGCGCGTGGGCAGGACGTGTTGCTTGAAATCGACTGGCAGGGCGCGCGACAAGTCAAAAAACTGTACCCCGAGTCAATCGGTATTTTTATTTTGCCTCCCTCCATCGAGACGCTTCGTCAGCGTCTTACCGCCCGAGGTCAAGATACTCTTGAGGTAATCGAGCGGCGCATACAGGCCGCAGCCGAGGAGATCTCTCACGCGCCCGAGTTCGAATATGTTATTATTAATCAAGACTTTAGCTTAGCGTTAACGCAACTCGGCGAAATCATTCGCACAAATCGCATGCGTTACGGTTCGCAACAAGCACGGCACGCCGCGTTGTTCGAACAACTGCGTTTACCGACAAGCAAGTAAGCTCGAAGTCAAACCCGAACTACCTTTACCTCAAACAGGAATTCCATGGCCCGCATCACTGTTGACGATTGCCTCGATCACATCCCAAATCGCTTCAAGCTTACGCTGGCTGCAACCTACCGTGCGCGCGAACTCGCTCAAGGTCATGCCGCCCGCATTGAGACCAAAGACAAGCCCTGCGTGACCGCATTGCGCGAGATATCGGCTGGCTTGACCGGCGTCGAAATGCTGCGCAAGGTCCCAACCTAAACAAGATCAGCATGGCCTTTCCCGGCTTACGATATGCGTCAACCGGGTTATTGGCCGCCCTGCGGGTCGGTTCACGCTTGACCCGACGCAATGCACCCGTCGCAGCACTCGGTACCGTCTCTGGTGCCGCCACCCCAATTAGTACCTCTGCAGAGCCTGCGATTGCCTCGATGGCCTCGCTTCAGCTCTTGCTGGACGGTTATCTCGAACCGAAAGATGTCGCGCTGGTCCGAGAGGCTTATCGCTTCTCCGATCAGGCACACCTAGGCCAGTTTCGTTCTAGCGGGTCGCCTTACATCAGCCATCCAATTTCAGTCGCAGAAATCTGCGCCGGCTGGAAGCTGGACGCGAACGCGATCCGCGCTGCGCTCCTACACGATGTCATGGAAGACCAAGACATCTCGAAGCAAGAGCTCCTGGAAAAATTCGGTGATGAGGTCGCAGAACTCGTTGACGGCTTATCCAAGCTTGATCGTCTTGAATTTGCGAGCAAAGCACAGCAACAGGCCGAAAGCTTTCGCAAGATGCTGCTCGCCATGGCGCGCGACATACGTGTCATCCTAATAAAGCTTGCGGATCGTTTGCACAATATGCGAACGCTTGATGCGGTACTGCCTGAGAAGCGCAGACGGATCGCGCAAGAAACACTAGAGATTTATGCGCCAATTGCACATCGTCTCGGTCTAAACGCCTTGTATCGTGAACTCCAAGATCTTTGTTTCATGGCGATTTTCCCAAATCGCTATCAAGTCCTTGAGAAAGCAGTCCTAGCGGCGCGTGGCAACCGCAGAGAAGTACTGACCAAAATCGATGAACACGTTAGAGCCGAGCTACCTGCGGCAGGCATCGAGAGTGAAGTGACGGGGCGAGAGAAAACTCTGTACGGCATCTATCACAAGATGGTCGAGCAAAAAAAATCACTATCGAGTGTTTTAGATATTTACGGCTTTCGAGTCATCGTCCGCACGCTACCCGAATGCTATCTCGCGATGGGCATCTTGCATCAACTGTACCGCCCTGTGCCGGGCAAGTTCAAAGACTACATCGCTATTCCCAAAGCGAACGGCTATCAATCCCTGCACACGACCTTAGTCGGCCCTTATGGCACGCCCATCGAGTTTCAATTTCGTACGCAAGATATGCATCAAGTTGCTGAAGAAGGCGTGGCTGCGCATTGGCTCTACAAGTCGGACTCATCAAGTTTGCAAGATATTCAGAAAAGGACGAGTCAGTCACTCCAGTCACTGCTGGACATTCAAAGTCAAACTGGGGACTCGACCGAATTCTTAGAGCATGTCAAAGTCGATCTTTTCCCTGATGCCGTCTATGTCTTCACGCCAAAGGGAAAGATTGTCTCCTTGCCGCGTGGCGCAACACCGGTAGACTATGCCTACTCCATACATACCGATGTCGGCAACCATGCGATTGGTTGCCTGGTAAATGGCGAAGAGGTTCCCTTGCGCACCGAGCTTTCGAGCGGTGATACGGTCAGCATTAGCACCACACCAGACGCACGACCGAGCGCGCAATGGTTGAACTATGCGCGTACCGGCCGCGCCCGCTCAGAGATTCGGCATTACTTACGTACTGTGCAATATGACGAATCCGTCGCTTTCGGTGAGAGAATGCTTGCGCAAGCCTTGCATGACCTACAACTTCAACTACCCGACACACAAGACCCGATATGGGAAAAGCTTGCACGCTCAAGTGGCGCGCAGTCTCGCGAAGAAATCTTGGCTGATATCGGTTTGGGTAAACGTCTGGCAGCCGTAGTCGCCCGACGCTTTGCTCCAGACCACCCGCTCATTGCGACGACCGCCGCTGCCGAGGATGAGATCGCAGCGGCCCGCACGACCCCCATCCTCATCCACGGGCACGAAGGCCAAGGCGTGCAGCTCGCGCCATGCTGTAGCCCCTTGCCGGGTGATGAGATTATCGCTGGGATTCGCGTGGGACACGGCTTGGTTGTCCACACGGCAGAGTGTCCCGTCGCCCTACGCGCACGCTCAAAAGAGCCCGACCGCTGGATTGATATCGCTTGGGACTCAGACACAGCCAAACATTTTTCGGCACGCATTGAAATTATTGCGCTCAATGAGCGTGGCGTACTCGGTCGTATCGCGGCAGAAGTCGCTCAGGCTGATTCCAACATCATTCACGTCACCATGCACGACGACGCAGCTTCTACCGTCGTTCTAAATCTCACGGTTCAGGTCGATAGTCGACGACACCTGGCGCAGGTGTTCCGCTCGGTTCGGCATGTGCCGCAAGTCAGAAAAATTATCCGCGCCAAAGGCTAAACGCCTGGCATTGTTTACGACGGAAGGACTTTTATGCCACACCACAGCAGCATTCAACAAACCAAAGACGCAATGGGCGAGTTGTTTATCTGGACCGATGTTGATCCCGCGCACGCGCAGGATTTCAATCGCTGGTATGACACGGAACATATGCAAGAGCGTGCAGCCATCCCTGGATTTAACTGGTCCCGGCGCTATCACTCCAAAACCTGCCCCCGTCCCTATTTAGCTCTCTACCGTACGGATAGCCTACATGTCTTTACGTCAGAGACCTATCGGCAAGCGTTTACCAAACAAACAGAATGGTCCGTGAGGAATTTTTCTCAGATGCGCAACACACAGCGACGTGTTGCGGCTGTTACGCTGGCCTATGGCGCAGGAACGGGCGCAGGGATTGCCTTAGTTTGTCTAGGTTCGCTCAGCAAGGCGGAGCAAGCGCTCCCGCTTTGCAAAACACTTGCGCAAACAACTGAGGGTATCTTGAGTGCAAAGATCCTCGTCCCTGACCTCGACCTGTCCACACCCTTACCCTCAGAGAATACTGCGCAGCGTGTGTTGGAGCCCTACCTGATTATCGATGCCACGCAACTGAGTGCGGCAACCAAGGCTGCCACAACGATTGCCAAACAACTGGGTCTCCCAGAGTTTGCCTGCCACAGCTTTGACCTATTGTGGGACTTGCAGGCCAGCGACCTTTAAGCGCTCAAGGTTGCTTGATGACAATGCGTAATGCCTTGCCAGCCGTCGCATTGAATTCGTTCACACATGGCCCCATGCACCGCGCCGCCCATTTTTCCTGAGTCGTTTGGATCGCAAGGCGCCGCACTGTCGCGAGATCCGCGGGTGAAGGCTGAACGACCACCATCTGGCCTCTTGGTGCTTGCGCGCAATTCCGCGCACCGGCGCTGCACGCTAGCGCTTGTGCATACCGTTGGTCTGCGTAGGTCCAGAGGCTTTGCAGCAGCAAATCAATATTCGAAAGCAGAAAACTCTGTACCGGTGGGGCGAGCTGATCCCACGCCTTTTGATTGACGGCATGCACCTCGTAGTTCCAACCCAAGGGCAAGGCGAAAAGATGGGTAGCAGCCGAGTACCACTGCGCATCAAATCCCGAATAGGCACCTGCGACTGCACAACTGATTGTGTTCTTTTTGAAGGCTGACAGTACCTCACCAAACGCCATCGTCACACTTTTTCCACCAAGCGCCTCGATTAATTCCGCTTGCGTGCGCGTGATCGTGCGTACCACCTGACCCTTTAGATCAGACAACGACGCAATCGGTGTCTGACAGAACAGCACTTGAGGTCCATTGGGCGTGATACCCAGAATCTTGATCTGCTGCTGTGTGGACATGCTCTGGGAGAGAACTGGGGTGAGTGCCTGAACGACTTGCCGGGCCGGTGCGATATCCGGAACCAGCCCGGCGATATCGACCGCCTCGAAGAGCGGAGTCTCTGCAGCCGCGTAGGAAAGCGGTACCACACCAAATTCGATAATGCCTTGACGCATGAGCTTGACGAGCTCTGGGCCTTTCAACCCGAGCTCGTCATACCCTTTGATGCTGCCCACAACACGCCCATCGGAACGCTCGGGCAAGGACTTGACCCAGAAGGGCTTTTCAACTTCCTGGTACGACGCGCGCGTGCTTCGACCCCCTACTACTTTTAGCTCAGTCGACGGC
The DNA here is from genome assembly GCA_945869355.1 of Bordetella parapertussis. GTDB lineage: Bacteria > Pseudomonadota > Gammaproteobacteria > Burkholderiales > Burkholderiaceae_B > Zwartia > Zwartia parapertussis_F. Next base: position 1,426 of record CAMBPA010000082.1, on the reverse strand, counting down.
AACACCTGCGCAAAAGTAGTGCCAGCCGACGCCAACGCACATACCAGCACAAGAAAATGAGAAAAAAGGTGTTGTTTAAAGGTCATGAGGCGCTATTTTATCAACGCCCAGATGGTATACAAGCACTATCGTATAAACGCTTTTCCCTGATCAAGTTTCTATGCAACACCCCCTAATACCCATAACCAAGCCATTTCTTGGGGTTACCTGCTTAATGTTATCTATGCTGGCCCTCACTGGGCTCGATGCCACGGGTAAATGGGTGATGGCAACAGGCGTACCGCTACTGTTCTTTTGCTGGATCCGATACATCATCCATTTCTTTTTGGTACTGGCGATCGCGACTCCCAGCCTTGGAATGACTGTCTTTAAAACCCAGCAGCCCACTCTACAACTGATACGCGCCGTGGTAATGCTCGTAGCGACCTTGACATTTTTTACAACCCTTAGTCACCTTCATCAAGCCGAAGCTACAGCGCTGATCTCTATCGCACCCTTGCTCCTGCTCTTGGTCGCGCCGTGGTTGCTTCGCGAGCGGAGTTACCCCTCGCGCTGGATCGCAGCCGCCTTCGGACTGGTCGGCATTATCGTCGTGACGCGGCCAGGCGCAGGTCTACCGTGGATGGGAATCCTATTTGGCCTTGTGACGGCTTGCCTTTTCACCGGGCAACAATTGGTGTCACGCATGCTCGCCCGAGACAACGCCTTGACCACGTCATTGCTGGGCGGCGCCTTCGGTGCAGTGACACTGACCTTGGCCATGCCTTTCGTCCTGCCTCAAGCTTGGCCGGTGATTTCAGCATTATCCTGGCACATGTGGGGGCTCATTTTTCTAGGAGGCGTGTTTGGCGGTATGGGCCAACTCTTGCAAATTCAGTCTTATCGCTTTGCACCGGCCTCGATGCTCGCGCCCTTCCTCTACTTACAAATAACCTTCGCTGCCACCTTTGGGTGGCTCATTTGGTCACACATGCCAGATGGCATCACTTGGATTGGAATCGGCATCATCTGCGCTAGCGGCGTCATCAACAGCGTAGTGGAGTGGCGCAGAAGTCAACTCGCCCGAGCGTCAGCATGACCAACCGATGCGCTGACGAGGCGACCACCTTGCATCACGAGTTGTCGCTCACACCGAGATGCCAATGTTGGATCGTGCGTCACCAACACTAGCGTGGTGTGCTGCATCCGCTGAAATTCAAACATCAAGTCAATTATTTTGCCGCCCGTCACCTCGTCCAAACTGCCCGTTGGTTCGTCCGCAAAGAGAACCGACGGCTGCTGCACAAAAGCTCTGGCCAACGATACGCGTTGTTGCTCTCCCCCAGACAGAGTCGAGGGAAAATGATGAAGACGTTCGCCCAACCCAACCTGTTGCAGCAGCGCAGTCGCGGGCCCCAACGCCTCTCGGCCCGCTAACTCTAATGGC
>CAMBPA010000081.1 GCA_945869355.1 Bordetella parapertussis | reverse complement strand
CATTTCAGCGGCTTGTGTTGCTTCCTAAAGATGTATTGAATGCGTTTGATGGCTGGTTGAATGCGGCCTCCTTGATTAAGACAGAGAACGAGGCCCTCCAGCGTCAGCGCATTGAAATGTCACAAGTGACTACCCGCGCCGCATTGCTCACCGCAGAGAACGAGCAGCTTCGGCGTCTGCTGGGTGTTCTGGAAAAAGCCGCCGATCGTCCGGCAGTGGTCGTCGAAGTGCTCTACGAGCCATCAAGCACCTTTGTGCGGCGAATGGTGTTTAACAAAGGGAGTCGCGCGGGCATTGCACCGGGTATGCCGGTGATTGATGAAAGTGGTGTGGTCGGTCAGATTACGCGTGTGACTGCAATGACGTCCGAGGCCGCGATGCTGACCGATGAGGCGGTGTCGATACCCGTACAGATTTTGCGAAACGGCCTACGTCTGATTGCCTTTGGTTCGGGCTCGCCAGGCAAAGTTGAGGTGCGCTATTTCTCGTCTGACGCGGATATCAAAGATGGCGACACGCTCGTGACAAGCGGAGTGGGAGGGGTTTTCCCGCCGGGGTTATTTGTTGGTCGAGTCGATCGCGTAGAGCGTAGCCCAGCCTCGGGCTTTGCGCGTGCGGAAGCCAAACCTCTTTCGCATCCCGAGCGCAACCGACATTTTCTGGTGTTGCAGGTTTCTCTAGAAACCGAGCAGGCGTTGCTGACCCCAAGTGTTGCGCCGCCGGGACCGCAGCCGGTCCGTGCGCCAACAAGCGGGAAATAAAGGGGGAGCGTCGATGGCAAAGCATTCAATCGGAATCTCGTTGTCGCAAGCGCGAAATCTGCAGCCGCACTCCCTGCAGACGGCGATGGGTTGGCGTTACATCTGGACCACAACGATTTGTGTTTGGCTGTTATCTTTGTTGCCTTGGCGAAACTGGATCGTTACGCCCGACATCCTGCTAGTGGTGATCGCTTTTTGGTCTTTTCATGAACCGCGTCGCATGGGGATGGTTGCAGCGTTCTGTTTCGGATTGACACTGGATGTGCATGATGCGGGCCCACTTGGCTTGCAGGCACTGCTGTATGCATTGGTGGTGTACGGAACGCAATTGCTGCACCGTCGGTTGACGCGCTTTGATTTATTGAGGCAGTCGATGCATTTGATCCCTTTATTTGTCGGGGTCAAGTTTGTCACGGTCTTGTTGGGTGCCTTTTTAGTGAGTGAGTGGCCAGGGTGGGCGTGGTTGCCGGGCACATTACTCACGGTTGCCTGTTGGCCGCTTGTTGGTTGGTTACTACTGTTGCCTGAGCATCGAATGGACGATGCTGGCACAGGCATAGGATAAAAGCCCACCGCGTATGTTTGATTTTAAAAATACGGACCAGCTTCAAAAAAACAAGTTTGTGTTTAGAGCCGTCATGGCCGGACTGTTTGCGGTCGTCTGTTTCGCGGTACTTGTCATGCGTTTTTGGGTGCTGCAAGTCGAGCGTCATGACAGCCTGTCGGCACGAGCAGACAGCAACCGCATGGCGGTTGTTCCGATCCCTCCGCGTCGCGGAGAAATTCTAGATCGGAATGGTGAGGTGCTTGCACGAAACGTGCTGAGCTTTACGCTCGAGGTCGTGCCCGCCAAGGCAGGCAATATTGACCAGCTCTTGAGTAAATTAACGCCAGTTGTTTATGTTGGGCCGGCTGATCAGCGGCGCTTTAAGCGCAGAGTCGCTGAAAGTGGCCGGTACGCGGGTGTTGTGTTGCGTAATAATTTAAATGAGACAGAGGCAGCGTGGTTCTCGGCGCACTCGATGCGCTTTCCGGGCGTTGAGCTCAGGGCGCGCTGGGTGCGCGAGTATCCTCAAGGACAGACAGCTGCGCATGTGGTTGGTTATGTTGGTCGTATATCCGAGTCAGATTTGCTTGGGCTTGAAGAAAGAAACGAGCTTGGCAATTATCGCGGAACCGACATCATTGGCAAGAAAGGCATCGAAAAAACCTACGAGGCACTGCTGCATGGCAAGACGGGTTTAGAAGAGCTGGAAATCACCGCGCGCGGACGACCTGTCCGTGTGCTGCGCAAATTAGATCCTATGCCGGGTGCCAATTTGACGCTATCGCTCGACATGGGGCTCCAGCGTATCGCTGAAGAAGCGTTTAAAAATATGCGTGGTGCTCTTGTTGCGATCGAGCCCGCTACCGGAGAAATTCTGGCATTCGTATCACAACCCTCGTTTGATCCTAATTTATTTGTGGACGGAATCGATGTCGAAAGTTGGCGACGCCTAAACGAATCTCCGGATCATCCTCTGATTAATCGACCTGTTTATGGAACCTATCCTGTTGGTTCGACCTATAAGCCCTTTGTGGCGCTCGCTGCACTGGAGCTTAAGAAGCGACGTGCAAATGAGCGAATAGACGATCCGGGGTTTTTCGAGTTCGCAGGCCAGCGATTTAGAAATGCAGGGTCCACAGCGTTTGGCTCCATCGATATGCACCATGCGCTGGTCGTGTCATCGGACACTTATTTTTATTCCTTGGGCCCAGAAATCGGTGTCAATGCGTTGCACGACTTTATGAAGCCTTTTGGTTTTGGTCAGTTAACTGGGGTAGATATGGAGGGAGAGCGCCGCGGCGTGTTGCCTTCAACGGAGTGGAAACGTGGGGCCTATAAAACGCGTGAGCAGCAGCGATGGTATGCCGGTGAAACGGTCTCGGTAGCGGTTGGGCAAGGATATAACGCTTTCACACTAATGCAGCTCGCCCAAGCCACAGCTGTTCTGGCAAATGATGGTGCGTACATGAAGCCGCAATTGCTGCGTTCGATTCGAGACTCATTGTCGGGTGAGCAAACGGTGGTTGAGCCGCAGACAACACACACGATTGCGCTCAAGCGAGAGAACTTGGAGGTCATTAGACGTGCCCTGACAGATGTGACGCTTTCTGGAACAGCCAGCCAAGCCTTTGTGGGCGCGCCCTATCAGACTGCCGGTAAGACCGGAACGGCGCAAGTCTACAGCCTTCGGGGCGCAAAGTATCAGAGCTCAGCAATCGATGAACGCCTACGAGACCACGCCTTGTTTATGGCCTATGCGCCAGCCAAACAGCCAAAAATTGCAGTAGCGGTGCTCGTTGAGAACGCGGGCTGGGGCGGGAGTGTTGCTGCTCCGATCGCACGTAAGGTGTTTGACGCCTGGTTGTTACGTGATCAAAAAACAGTACCTCCTGCGTTAAGCAGCGTGCCTGCGCCACGAGGGGCACAATGAAAATATTATTAAAATTTTGCATGCGTGCTGTGACGGCAATCGATTGGCCCTTGATGGTTATATTATTTTTATTGGCAAGCGCGGGGCTTGTAGTGATGCATTCCGCAGTCGGTGGGACAGACTGGCGCTTCGCTGATCAAGTCCGTAACTTTGCGGTAGCCCTTGCCGCGATGTGGGTCTTTGCGATGACGCCACCGCACATCATTATTCGGCTGGCAGTGCCGATTTATGTTTTGGGAGTGTTGCTCTTGCTCGGCGTGATGTTTTTTGGTGATACGAGTAAAGGCGCAACGCGCTGGTTGAATCTGGGCTTTACACGCATACAACCCTCCGAGATCATGAAGATTGCCGCGCCGCTGATTTTGGTGTGGTATTTCCAAGCACGCGAAGGCTCCGTGAGAGCTCTCGATTTTTTTATTGCGAGCGTGCTTCTGGGGATTCCGTTTCTGTTGATCGTGAAGCAGCCAGACCTCGGAACAGCGTTACTTGTTTTTGGCGCTGGTTTTTGTGTGATGTATTTTGCAGGCTTGTCTTTTAAGTTGCTTGTGCCGTTGTTGATTGTCGGAGTAGTTGGCATTGTCGGTGTTGTCGCGTACCAAGAAGAGTTGTGTCAACCGGATACTGCTTGGGTTGGTTTGCACGACTATCAAAAGCATCGGGTTTGCACGTTGCTTGACCCGACGACTGATCCGCTAGGCAAGGGCTTTCACATCATCCAGTCGACGATCGCTGTTGGGTCGGGTGGTGTTTACGGCAAAGGCTATATGGCTGGCACGCAAAGCCAACTCGATTTCATTCCTGAGAGGACGACGGATTTTATTTTCGCTGTCTTTGCAGAAGAATTTGGCTTGTACGGCGGCGTGACGCTGTTGGTCTTGTATCTTGTCTTGATTGCCCGGGGTTTATCGATAGCGGTTGGGGCGTCCACGCACGCTAGTCGTTTGCTCGCCGGCGCACTCACTATGGTGCTGTTTGTCTATGTCTTTGTAAATATTGGTATGGTGATCGGCATCTTGCCCGTTGTAGGCGTGCCGCTGCCATTTTTGAGCTATGGTGGGACGGCCTTGCTCACGATTGGAATCGCCTGTGGCATTCTCATGAGTATTAGCAAGTATCGTTCACCGCATGACGATGAGCAACGCGGTTTTACCTGAGCACGTTGTCGTTTATTAGGCCAAGCAGTAGCTTGCGAATGGGTGCGGGTAGTCCTATGCGGTGCAGTGAACTTATTTTGGTCCAATGAAGTGTGGGTTTGCTCAAGGATTGTTCGGCCGCAGAGGACTTGGGTTCAGTCGTGCGTGCGATCACTGGTGCAATCGTCAGGCGATAGTGCGTAAAAACATGTAAAAAAGCCGGAAGCCTCTCAATCTTGGTGACTTGTAGGCCGAGTGACACGCAGAAGTCGGTGCTCGATACGTCAGCACTAAACTCTGGCAGACTCCATAGGCCTCCCCAAATTCCGGTTGCGGGTCGTTGTTCGAGCAGAATGTGACCTGAACGATGCGCAAGCATGATCGCGACGCTGCGTTCAGGTAGGGTCTTGCGAGTCCGCGCGGAAGGTAATTCATCGGTTCGCCCCTCTTTACGTGCCATGCAGTCGGAATGGATTGGGCAATCCTGACAGCGCGGTCGACTACGCGTGCAAAGTGTCGCGCCCAGATCCATTAAGCCTTGTGTGTAAGTGGCCATCGCGTTTGCGTCTTCGTTGCAGGCGCGTGCAGAAGGTAATTGTTCGCGTGCCATCCCCCAAAGTTGTTGCTCGACAGCCCGAGTGCTTGGGTCGCCTTCTATCCCTCCATGTCGTGCAAAGACGCGTTTTACATTACCGTCCAAGATCGCCGCACGCTCACCAAAGCAAAACGCGGCGATTGCAGCCGCGGTGGACGGACCGATGCCTGGCAGCGTCACTAACTCTTGAGCGGTGGTCGGAAAGCTTCCACCCCATTCGCTGACCACGCGCTGTGCGCAGGCATGTAGATTGCGTGCGCGGGCGTAATAACCCAGCCCGGCCCATTGAGCCATCACCTCTGGTGTTTGAGCCTGAGCAAGCTTCTTCACAGTGGGAAATGCTTTGAGGAAACGCGTGTAGTACTCAATCACGGCTGCCACTTGAGTTTGTTGCAGCATGATTTCCGATAGCCAGACTCGGTAGGGATCGCGTGTCTGTTGCCACGGCAAGCCATGTCGACCGTGCACACGCTGCCATGCTATGAGTCGCGGGGCGATGTGCATGTTCGGCAGTGGCTATTAAAAGCGGGTGTTTCGTTCGACGGACCAGCGCGCCGATAGGGCGCCTAAGCAGGCGACGGATAGGACAGCAAGGCAAAGCACGGGGATGGAGGGCAATGCAAGCGCGAACTCAGCGTCGTAGCTGCGTGCCAAGGAGGCGAGCGCATCGTTGAGCGGCATGAGAGCGCCTCGTGCAACGCCGATACTAATCAGTGCAGCGAGTGTGCAAGTCAGGGCCCCAAGATATAAAAAAGGTCGGCGAACAAAGCCTTCAGTGGCGCCCACCAGTCGGGCAACACCAATTTCTTCGCGCTGTGAAAGTGCTTGCATGCGTACGGTATTGAAAACTGTTGCCAGGACGACCAAGATGACACTGAGTGCCAGTAGCAGCAGACCAACCTTGCCAAAGCGCAGCAAGGCCTCTAGGCGTTGCACCCAAGCGCTGTCAAGCTGAACGAGATCGATATTGGGCCAAGACCGCCAAACGCGCGCCAATTCGTCGGCGCGCGCAGCGAGATCTTCGCCAGGGGTGAATGCGACGACGACGGCATCGGGAAGCGGGTTGTTGGGAAGAACCTTGAGTGCCTGCTCCCAGGCTGGGTTTTCACGCAGATCCTTTAGCGCACGGTCTTTAGGGATGATGCGCACGCCGGACACTTGGTGCGCGTGTTCAGAGCGAATGCGTTTAGCGAGTTGCTCCGCAGCGGTGCTCGCCGCATCCGTTTTGAGAAAAATAGTCAGTTCAGGCGTGACGGATACCTGCCGTGCGACAGGCTCGATGGACACCAGAAGCGATGCGCCCAGCAAAGGCAGTGACAGGGCGAGTGCGATAACGAGGAGGTTGGTGAGGGAGGAAATTGGCTGGGAGATTAACCGACGCATCGTGACCGCTAGTGCGTAGCGGTGCTGTCGCAGTAGGCTTTTCATCAGAGGCCTCCCCCAAGTGAGGGTTCATTTCTCTCAGACAATTGATTTAAAGCAATATTTGTGTGTGTGGGCACTCGCTTCTGAGCTGAATCGGCGAAGC
>CAMBPA010000080.1 GCA_945869355.1 Bordetella parapertussis | reverse complement strand
GCTTGGAGCCGTGCTAGAAAACACCGTCGACCCAATTACGATATCGAGTGCCGTGGTGTCTACGTTAATGCTCAGGTGTGATGCCAGTCGTACATCTTCTGCGCCGAAGACTAAAAGGCTGAGCCGATCTTGCGCCCGTAATTGTGCCTGCGCGGTAGTCACTTGTTGCGACACAAGCCTCACAAATTGACTGAGACCGGTGTTACCTAGCCATTCGCTTGCGAAGTGCGCTTGGGGGAGTGCCTTGAGTGTCGACGGCGCTTGCCCAAGCTGTCCAACGTATCGGATTGTTTGCGAGAAATCTAGGTAATCACGCACGAGCGTATTCCAGATGTCGTTCGCGCTCACCCCAGCATCTTCGATATTCTCTTCTGCCAGTCCGGTCAACGTATCAAGATACTCGGCCGAACAAGCCTGCCGCTCACTCGCCCTAGTCGGGTCATGCAGAAACTCAACCGCCAAACGTGCGCAGAGGGTATCCAATAAGGGATCCAGTTCTTGTGCAAACACCCGTTGGACGGGATCCTGCTTCAAGCGCAGTTCAAATTGCGTGGCAGCCTTCGCGAGCGAGGTGAAGTCAACGCGCGAGGGCGTGAGCGCTGGGTACTTCGGCGCGGGAGTAAGCGTTTCTAGCAGACGCTCAATCGGGCGCTTTGCATCTTGTTGCAGACGAATTCGTTTGAAGCGTGCGTTCGATACTTCACACACCAAACGACCGGCAGCATCAAATAGACTGAAATCCACCACGAGCGAATGTGGCAGATGGCGAATGAGTGTTGCGCGAGCGCTGTGAGGCTGACCCGCTTGGGTATCGAAGTGCAGCGTGCCAAGTTGTGTGGGGACAAAGGCAATCCCTTCGCTGAAATCAGTGTGCTCCCGAAGAAGCTGAATGATCAGCTGAAAACTGCAATCCAATACCGCAGGATGCATCAGGTGGGAAGCAAGATCGAGCGATGGCTTATTGTCCAGCGCAAAGCGCGCAAGTACTTTTGGGGCGCGATCACTGCCAATCGACCAGCCCTGCGCGATTAGCGCGAAGTTCGGTCCGTAGTTCAAGCCCACGCGCTTAGTGAGTGATGCCTGCGTGTCGGAATTAAAGTCGGGAAGTAAAGACGGTATTGATACAGCAGCAGTGCTGTCTGAGGCGACCGACATGCGCGCGTGTGTCACAACACGACACATGGCGTTGAGTGTCCAAGGCTCAGTGCTTAGCAGTGCGCGCGAAGAAATCCGCACTGTGCCGTCGTTTCCATCGAGTTGGGTGCGAACCACGCGCGTTTGATAGCGCTCACCCACCCGGTCCGAGCCGAACAAGATCGGCGCAAGGATATCCAGGTCGTTCAGACGCAAGCTTGTGGCATCCTTTTGCCACTGTTTGGCCGCTGCTAAGGCGATTTCCGCAAAGGCGGCGCCAGGCAAGACCACCCCGCCGCCGATGGCATGATCCTTTAGGTACGTACAGACAGTTGGGTCGAGCTTTTGCTCCCAGATCCAGTCATGGTTGTCGATGCGATACCCAAGCAGAGGATGCACGCGTGGCTGCATGAGCGTATTGGCTGACTCTGCGCTTGTGGTGTGCCAATGGCGTTCTTTTTGCCAAGGGTAGTTGGGTAGCTCCAGGGCGCGCACGGAGTACGCAGGTTTGTGTGCAAAGTGCGCACTCCAGTCGACTTGCCCACCCGCGACCATGCATTGGGACGCTGCGCGCAAGACGCTATCCGTATCCGCGCGTTGGCGTGAGAGGGTGGCGCTGATCAACCCTGGTTGCGTGCCCAGTGCATCTTTAAGGTAGTTTTGCAAAATCGGATGCGGTCCGATTTCAAGAAAAATATTAAAGTCATCTTTGAGCGCTGCTTCGGCAGCTGAGCGAAACAGCACGGGTTGGCGAATGTTCTTCCACCAGTAGTCTGCGTCAAGCTTAACGCTTGAGCCTTCTCCATCTATACAGTCGCCAGAGACACCGGAATAGAAAGGCAATGTCGGTTGAGTGTTCGACAGGTCCGTGATGTCGCGCAGCGCCTCAAAGAGTTGCTCTTGGATGGGATCCATCACAGGGCTGTGAAACGCATAATCAAGCTCAAGCCTTCGGAAACTAATTCTGCGCGAAGTTAAGGCGGCTTCTACTTGCTCTAACGCGTTGGGGTGTCCGGCGAGTGTGACGCCCTTGCGGCTGTTGTCGCCCGCGATGTGTACTTGATCTTGCAGGCCGTGTTCGAGCAAGAGAGCCTGCATGGCGTCGCAGTCTAATGCGACCGCGGTCATCTGCCCTTGGCCTTTGGTGGTTTCTTGGAGTCGGCTACGGTGAAAGATCACTTGTACCGCTGTCGCAAGATCAAGGCGTCCGCCGGCCCAGGCCGCCGCAACTTCACCAACGCTATGGCCCGTCACAGCCTGTGGATAGACGCCAAGGCTTGCCAACACTTTAACGACACCGACTTGCACCGCAAAAAGCGCGGGTTGAGCGACATTGGTATGAGCGTAGCGGTGCTCAGCGCTGAAGTCGTCTGTGCGCGCCGCCTTAAGCTCATCTTGTATGCGCAGCCCTGCTAGCGGTTCAAATAATGCGTCAATCTCTTGCAGGGCACTGGCAAAAACGGGATGCACTAGCAACGCGCAACCCATACCCAACCACTGCGAGCCATTGCCCGAGAAAACAAAGACGGGCCCCTTCGCTCTTGGAACAACACTAGATACGCAGGCTGCTGGGTGTTCTCCACCCGCGGCAAGAATGCTGAGCTGCTCACGCAGACCATTCGCTTGGCTGCCGTCGTCTGCCGAACCGGCATCGCAATAAAACACGGCGCGATACTCTAAGTGTTCGCGTGCGCGATAAAGATGGTGCGCCATACTGTATCGCTGCGCTGCGTTGTCGTTGCGCGCGAGTAGAGACGCAGCTGATTCACGCAAAGCGTCGGGCGTGGCAGCCGACAGCAAGAAAGGTAAGGGCAGTGCATTGGGTGCTACTGGCGCAGCGGATGTCTCGGGTTGTTTCTCGGGTTCACGCAAGATCACATGCGCGTTTGCACCCCCAAACCCAAACGAGTTAATCCCTACGATAATCGGCGCGTTGTCGGGCAGGGTGCGCGATTCTTGAACCACATCCAGGTTCAAGCCGTTGAAATCGATATTTGGATTAAGTGTCGTGATCCCGATCGTGGGTGGGATGATGCGCGTCGTGACCACTTGCAAGGCTTTTGCAAGACCCGCAACGCCGGAGGCCGCTTCTAGGTGCCCGATATTGCTCTTCACCGAACCAATTGGTAAAGGTTGTTGCGCAGTGCGCGCTTGGCCGACAGCCTGGCCTAGCGCGCGCGTTTCAATCGGGTCTCCGACTGCTGTGCCGGTGCCGTGGGCCTCGATATAGCTAATTTGGTCCGGATGTATCTTGGCATCGCGGTAGGCTTGGGCGAGCAGTTGCGCCTGTGCGTCCGCACTCGGTACGGTCAGGCCTGACTTTTTACCGTCGGTGTTCACAGCGCTATGGGCAACGACGGCTAGGATATTGTCGCCATCCTGTAATGCCAGCTCATAGTCTTTTAGTAAAAAGATCCCTCCACCTTCCGAGCGCAAATAACCGTCGCCTTGTGCGTCAAACACATTGCATCGACCTGCTCGAGAGAGCATCGACGCTTTAGAAAAACTAATAAAGCCATAGGGGTGCGCGTGTAGGCTGACCCCGCCTGTCAAGGCGTGTGTGATTTCTCCGGCGCGTATTGCTTGGCACGCCTGATGAAACGCCACCATTGCTGAAGAGCAGGCCGTATCCAAGGCCATGCTTGGGCCATGTAAGTCAAAAAAGTAAGACAAACGGTTCGCTGCAATGCTTGCGGTATTGCCGGTCGCGACTGTGCTGTCTACTGCACTTAAGTCTTCGGCGAGAAGATAAGAATAATCTGCGCTTGAAATGCCTATGTAGACACCACAAGCTTTGCCACGCATCCGCGAGGGGGCGATACCGGCGTTTTCAAAAGCTTCCCAGCTTAGTTCTAGTAAGAGCCGCTGCTGGGGATCCATTTGCGCGGCCTCTCTGGGCGATATCCCAAAAAAGCCCGCGTCGAAGCCGCTAATGTCGCCGAGTGTCCCTGCTTGAAACGTGTAAGAGGTGCCTGGTTGCGTCTTGTCGGCGTGCTGATAGCGCGAGTGCTCCCAGCGATCGGCGGCAACCTGCGTGACTAAGTCTTTTCCTGCGAGCAGGTCTTGCGCGAAGGTGCGCGTATCTGTTTGCGGAAAGCGAAACGCCTGACTAAGGATTGCGACTGCTCGATTCAAAAGGCGTGTCCTAGCGAATGGCTGAATAAAGACCGACTACTGTATAGTGTGACGCTATAAAGTAGTAGTACTTATTATAAGTATTTTGTATGTAGCAATTACTTTTTAGTTTTTTGTCGCCTTCGAGGGAACCCATCGTTTGTGGGGTGTGTGTTTTCGTTGGTGTATGGTGAAATTAAGGTCTTGTTGTGGCCTAAGTGAAAGAGTTACTGAGCTCGATTTATCCTTCAGCCGCCGCGCAAAGCTACAGACCGCATCGCTTTAAGGCAATGTGACGGCGGTAGCGTTCCTAAATTTAACTTGTATAAAGGAAGCGATAAATGGCGTCTAGACCTAAAACCGCACAAGAAGATCAAGTGATCGACGTACAGCCAAACAATATTAAGCAAGTTTTAAATGACCAATTGGTCAGTAAAGTCATCGATTGGGGCTTTAAAAATCGGCTAGATGAGGGTAACGTCGCCGAATTTCGGTGGAGCCTTGAGGATAAGGCCTTACTAAAAAGGATATTTGATGACCCTAAGCGGGTTGGTTTGGCCGAGCCCATGCGGGATACAAAGTTTCGTCGCTTTGTCCACAGCATTATTGAAAACGGCTTGAACTCAACCGATGTTGCGCTGTTTCAGCGTTTTAAACATCGCTTGCCCCTGCGGTCACTCGGGCTCGCGCACGACCTCCATGACTTTGCTTACAGTAAACGCGATGGTCATGGGTTGTTTACGTCAAAAGCGCCTTTTCAGCATGGGTACTACATGCTTGAGGCAACAGTAGACCCACGCCACTTCAGCGCACGCATACAAGTCGACACACGGGTCGATTACCTCAACACGCAAGGTTCGACGCGCCCAAGAGCGAGCAGCCACGAAGACTACCCTTTGCGTGTGAAGAGCGCGACGATGGGCAAGCGCCTGCTTTGGCTTAAGCGGGATGGCGACTTAGCGATTGCGGTCAGCGCACCCGGTGCCTCTCACGTACTCAAGGCGGAAGTGACCCATTTGCGCCTTGCCAGATTGACGCGCAACTTCTTTTTAAGCCGTCTGTATAAAAAGCTTGGCTTGACGTTTGATATCAAGCGGGTCGATAAAGTGTCGGATGCGCAAGTGGCTGACTATTGGCGCCAATATGAGCAGCGTTTTGCGCCGGAGGCGGCGCATAGACCTCATGGCGTACCACGACCCGTTGCAGCGACACCTAGCGCCAACGAACAGTTGCAAGAAATCTTGCTCCTTTTAGCGGCACGACGTTGAGTAGAAAGCAATTACGCTCAACATTGACCTACCTCTGGTCGCCAGAGAGAGTGGGCGAGCCGTTTGTTTGGGATGAGAAGTGTTTTTTGCAGACGCTTGATTCGGTCATGAACCAAAGTGTCCCGATGTGGCAGCTACAGATTTGTGTCACAGCGCAGCTTGCGCGCAAGATCCAAGCGCTTTTGAATGTCCATGCATCTGCGCAAAAAAGTAAAAATATCTCAGTCGTTGTTCGCTCTGAAAGAGGGGCGCTCAAGCGGCTAGCGGCGGCACTCGAGGGCATTACGACGGAATGGGTCGCTGTGATCAGCGGCTACGATGTCCTGGCGCCAACCGCCACGTACCTCTTATTAAAAGCGGCACTCGAAGGCCCAACTCCGAACGTCATTTACGGGGATCACGGCTTTGTATCCGGCACCACCAAACTGCCCCTGGTGCATGCTAAACCGGCCTTCTCTGAAGATCTGCTTTGTAGTCAACAATACATAGGCGATTTTTTTGCTGTGCGTGCCGAGGCGCTCAAGGCCATTGGCGGCGTGAAGGCAGAATTTAGCTTGGCTTGGGCGCATGATTTGCTCTTGCGCCTCACGCAAGCCACGAACGCTGTGTCACAGCCCATTATGCATGTGCCAGAGATCTTGCACTATAGGCGACGAGCGAAGCCGAGTGCAGCCCATCGGCGCGAGTGGAATGAATATACGGTCAAAGCGGTGCGGCGGCACTTCGCACGGCAACGACGACGAGTGCAAACAAGCGTATTTCGTTCTGATATGCTTCGAAACAAATGGCCCGTTCCTTCTGCGCAGCCCAAGGTGAGTTTGATCATTCCCACGCGGGATGGCTACAAAATATTAAAGGCTTGCGTTGAGTCGATTTTGCAAGGCACGTTGTACAAGAATTATGAAATCCTGATTGTCGACAACCAGTCAACACAGCTGCAAACGCTGCGCTACCTGCGGCAACTCAGTAAAAGGCATCCGCATATCCGG
>CAMBPA010000079.1 GCA_945869355.1 Bordetella parapertussis | reverse complement strand
TTTCTTCAAAATCGGCCACCGACATGTCGCCGCGAACGTCTTCAATGATCTTGCCACGGGGCACTTTGATTTTAAAGGCACGTTCGAGGCGAAACACCATATCCAGGAAATCGATCGATTCGGCATCCAGCCCTTCGATCAGCGAGACGTCAAGTTTAATGTCATCGACATCGCAGCCTAATGCATCGGCCATCGTTTTTTGGACGGTTGGGAAAACCGCCATGATTTCTTCTTTCGAGATGACTGCTTCAGCCATGATTTACTCCAAATATGTGTCAGCGCGCATGATTTTAACCCAAGTATCAGGGAAACCCCGCCCCCAAAAGCCCGGGGCTTGCGTCATAAACGACCCCTCTATCCCATTTTAAAGCCGCCATCCACGTACAGGACCTGTCCCGTCACATAACTGGCAAGATCGGACACCAAAAACCCGACTGCATTGGCGACATCTTGCGCCTGTCCGTAGCGTTTGAGCAAAATGTTGCGCTTGACTTCGTCGTCGGCCAGATCACGCACTTGCTGCGACATTTCGGTTTCGATCACACCAGGTGCCACCGCATTCACCAAAATTTTGCGCGGTGCCAACTCGACCGCTAAGGCTCGCGTCAACGCATCAACCGCTCCTTTGCTTGCCGCATAATTAGCCTGCCCCCGGCCCGCCTTGTTACCGGCCACCGACGACAAATTCACAATACGGCCGGCCCGCTGAGACATCATGTAGGGAATTACCGGGCGCGTCACATTAAAGACACCACCAACGTTGGTGTTGAGCACGTCCGAAATCTCATCGTCCTCCATGGCGGCCATCAGGTTGTCACGCACGATTCCGGCGTTGTTCACCAAAATATCAATCCGCTCACAACGCTCGGCCACGGCCTCAACCGCCGCCGCGCACGCTGCAGAGTCACTGACGTCAACCTGCATGGCAGTGGCTTGCCCGCCCGCAGCGTGCACGCCGGCTACGACCTCGTCCGCCGCAGCCTGATTGCCCCGATAAAAGAACGTCACGTTTGCGCCCTGGCCGGCTAACAGTTCGACAATCGCACGACCAATACCACGCGAGCCACCGGTGACGATCGCCACCTTGCCAGAAAGTCCTGATTCAAATGCCATCGTGATCAACCCGAAATCGCAAAGCCGCCATCCACCACGAGGGTGTGGCCATTAACCCAAGCAGCCTCGGGCAAACACAACAGATACACCGCGTCGGCAACGTTCGTCGGCAATAGGCTTGGTCCGGCTGGCGTGCGTGCAGCAAACTCAGACAAGACCTGATCGCGGTTCGGAAAATGGCTTAGTGCGTCGGTATCCACAACGCCCGCCGACACCGTATTGACCCGAATACCGCGAGGACCTAGCTCTTGTGCAAGCGTGCGCACCAAAGACTCGAGCGCCGCTTTCGATGCGCCAATAAAACCGTAATGCGGCATCGCACGCTGCGCACCCAAACTGGACATGGCGATGATGCGTCCACCATCCTTCATGAGTGGGGCCGCATGCTGGGCGAGCAGATTAACTGCGAACGCATTGGTTTCAAGGCACCAGCGAAAGTGCTTCAGTGTCATATCCATCGCCGGCTTCAAGACACCTGAGGCCGCATTGCTGATCACGATATCCAAGTGACCGAACTCTTTGGTGATGATCTCAAACATCTCAGTCACACTATCGGGGACACCCACGCTGGCTTGAACCGCGATGGCACGGCGGCCCATCGCGCGGGCCTGCGCGCACACCGCTTCGGCCTCATCTGAGCTGTTGTAGTAGTTGGCGATGATGTCACAGCCGGCCGATGCTAGCTTTAAGGCACACGCGCGACCAATGCCGCGAGCAGCTCCGGTGACTAAGGCAACTTTGCCGGAAAGGGGCAGACTCATAATAGGGGATCGCTTTGAGGGAAAGATGAAGTTTAACCAAGATCGAGGTCAGCGAACAATTCCTCAGGAAATTCCCGATTCGAGGCCCTTCTGCCGTCTTACAATGGGATTTGTGATTATTTCTACTCATCGTGCCCTTCAAAGGATTTAGCATGTCCAAGCAACCCCCAATGCCCAACATCCCTTCCCTGGCTTCGCACTGGATCCACGGCAAGCCTGTCGCAGTTGCACAGGCACGTACCCAAGAGGTCTTTAACCCCGCCACGGGCCAAACGTCGCGCAAGGTAGAACTCGCCTCCACCGAGACCGTTGCAACCGCCGTAGCGAGCGCAAAGAGCGCGTTTGCAGAGTGGGCTGACACGCCACCTTTGCGTCGCTCCCGCATCATGAACAACTTCTTAGCCCTGCTCAACGCGCGCAAGGACGAGCTGGCGTCGATCATCACGCAAGAGCATGGCAAGGTCTTTACCGATGCCCAAGGCGAAGTCATGCGCGGCATTGATATCGTTGAGTTTGCCTGTGGCATCCCTCAGCTGCTTAAAGGTGATTTCACAGATCAAGTCTCGACCGGTATCGACAACTGGACACTGCGTCAGCCCTTGGGCGTCGTGGCGGGCATCACCCCTTTTAACTTTCCTTGCATGGTGCCTTGCTGGATGTTCCCCGTTGCGATTGCGGCCGGCAATTGCTTCATCTTAAAGCCAAGCGAGCGTGACCCCTCTGCATCGATCTTCATGGCACAACTTCTAAAAGAAGCTGGCTTGCCTGATGGTGTCTTCAACGTTGTCCAAGGTGACAAGGTCGCAGTCGATGGTCTTCTCGAGCACCCCGACGTTAAAGCAATTAGCTTTGTTGGTTCAACGCCGATCGCACAATATATTTATCAGCGCGGAGCCGACCTCGGCAAGCGCGTGCAAGCGCTTGGCGGCGCCAAGAACCACATGGTCGTGATGCCTGACGCAGATATCGAACAGGCTGTCGATGGCTTGATCGGAGCCGCCTACGGCTCTGCCGGCGAACGCTGCATGGCAATCTCGGTTGCGGTCTTGGTTGGGGATGTGGCGGACAAAGTCGTACCGTTACTCGCTGAGCGCGCCAAAACGTTAAAGATCAAAAATGGTCTTGAGCTCGATGCAGAAATGGGCCCGATCGTGACGCGTCAAGCACTGGAACGCATCGAAGGCTATATCGATATCGGTGTCAAAGAAGGCGCAAAGCTCGTGGTGGATGGCCGCGGCCTCAAAGTGCCCGGACACGAGCAAGGCTTTTTTACCGGCGGCTCGTTGTTTGATCACGTCACCCCAGCGATGCGTATCTACAAAGAAGAAATTTTCGGGCCTGTGTTGTCCTGCGTGCGCGTGCAAGACTTTGGTCGGGCGGTCGAACTCATCAACGCACACGAGTTTGGTAATGGCGTGTCCTGCTATACACGCGATGGCAACGTCGCGCGCGAGTTCGGGCGTCGCATTCAAGTCGGGATGGTCGGGATCAACGTTCCGATTCCTGTTCCCATGGCATGGCATGGCTTTGGCGGCTGGAAGAAGAGCCTGTTTGGTGATATGCACGCCTATGGCGAGGAAGGTGTGCGCTTCTACACCAAGCAAAAATCAATCATGCAACGCTGGCCAGAAACGATTGGCAAAGGCGCTGAGTTTGTCATGCCGACCTCCAAATAAGAGACGGGTCACGCATGCAGAAACGAGCGGTTTGTTTACTTAGCGGCGGGCTGGATTCAACGACAGTTCTCGCGATTGCTCAGGATGAAGGCTTTGAGGTCTACGCCCTGAGCTTTCGTTACGGCCAACGTCATTCGATCGAATTGGAAAAAGCGGCCGCCTTTGCAAAACTGCGTGGTGTCGCACGTCACGTGGTCTTGGATATCGATCTACGCAGCTTTGGTGGATCAGCACTGACTGCCGATATTCCCGTACCTAAAGGGCATAGCGTTGAAGATATTGCCGAGGGCATACCGATTACGTACGTGCCCGCACGCAATACGATTTTTTTAAGTTTTGCGTTAGGGTGGGCTGAAGTACTTGGTGCGCAAGACATCTTCGTGGGCGTGAACGCAATGGATTACAGCGGTTACCCAGACTGCCGCCCAGAGTACATTGCTGCGTTTGAACACCTTGGCAACCTCGCGACCCAAGCAGGCGTAGAGGGGCACCAACGCTTAAAAATTCGTGCACCACTGGTGAAAATGACCAAAGCGGACATTATCCGCAAAGGCCTCGCGCTCGGCGTAGACTTCTCTGAGACCACCAGCTGCTACGACCCTGGGCCTGATGGGTCGCCTTGCAAACAGTGTGACTCGTGCCTGTTGCGCGCCAAGGGCTTTAGCGAAGTTGGCATCGCAGACCCGCTGAATGCCAGGTTCCGTCCGTGAGCCTTAAACGTTTAGGTTAACGCGGCTCGCGGATTTACTGGAAGGCAAGTGAGAAGCCTGGGACATAGGTCACCAACATCAGTACCACCAGCATGATGCTCACAAAGGGCCATATCTTGCTTGCCACTTCGCTCAGCTTCAGACCACTAATCGCCATGCCCACAAATAAGCAGTAGCCAATGGGCGGCGCCGCCATCCCAATCGCAACGTTGGTGACGATAATCGTGCCAAAGTGGATCGGATCAATCTGGAAGCTGTTGGCAATCGCAATCAACAACGGACCGAGCACCACCATGATGGCGATCTCATCCATGACCGCAGCGAGCATGAAGAAGGCGATATTCAAGACCAGCAACATGATCCATTTTTGTTCAATATTCGCCGAGAGCCAAGCTGCAAGCTTAGGCGCAAGCTGCTCTTGCGCAACAAGAATGCCGAACCCCGTCGAGAACATAATGATCGCCATGACGATCGAGGTAATTTTCAAAGAGCGCCAGACGATGGGGCCAATGTCGGCAATTTTTAGACGCTTCTCGATGAACATACCAACTAGGATCGCATAGACGCAACTGACCACTGCAGCTTCGGTAGGCGTAAACACACCGCCATAAATCCCTCCGAGTACGATCGCAGGGGCCAGGAGCGCCCAGATGCCATCACGCAAGGCCGAACGTATCTCGCTCAGCGATGCCCGCTTCTGCACGGGAATCTTATGGCGACGAGCATGCACCCAACACACGACGGACAATCCGAATGCCATGATCAACCCGGGAATGATGCCGGCACTAAACAAGCGCGAAATAGATTGCTCGGCGATCACACCCCAAATCACAAACGCAATCGACGGCGGAATAAGCGGAGCCAGAATTCCAGCGCTCACGGCCAGTGCGGTCGCAAAACCTTTGTCATAACCGCGCGCTGCCATTGCGGGAATCATAATGGCCCCGATCGCTGCCGTGGTCGCTGGCGCGGAGCCAGAGATCGCGGCAAACACCGTGGCGGCCACAACCGTCACGTGGCCCAAGCCGCCCGTTAGATGGCGAACAAACACATCCGCGACCTTCACCAGCCTTGCCGACAAACCACCAGCGGTCATGAGCTCGCCCGCCAACATGAAAAACGGGATTGCCAATAGCGAAAACGATTGGGTGCCAGCCACCATGCTCTGAGGCATCAACATGGGCTCAATCCCCGAGACCAGCAGGGACACGGCGACAACGATCCCGATACCAAATGCGAACGGAACACCTAGCAACATCAGCACGCCAAATCCTGCAGACAACAACCAGGCAGTGCTACTCATTGAGAGACTCCGCATGAGGCAATAAGCGCTCAAAAGAAAATAGAGCCAATAGCACACCAAAGACTGGTGCTAACGCATAAAGAAACTCAATCGGAAAACCAACCGCCGCCGATGTGGCGCCGCGCGTCTCTATCATGTAGTTCCACCCCGAGATCGTAAGAAACAGGCCGAGGGCAAACAGCATCAGTGAAACGACGCGCTCTAATATCCATTGAAGCGATGGCGGTAAGACATTAAGCAATAAATCCATCCGCGCGTGCGTCATATGACGCACGCCGATGGCCGTCGCAATCACGACAACCCAGCCAAAGCCGAGGAGTGCGAGCTCCTCGCTCCAGGACAGGGACACCCCGAATACATAACGCAAGAAGACCTGCGCCGCCAAGGCCGCAAGCATGAGCAGTACAACCAGCACTGCGACATACTTGAGAACCTTTTCTACACCATCACAAAAGCGACGCATACAAACCATCCAAACTATTTAACCGCGTCGAGTGCTTGGTTCATCAACGAATCGCCAACGGTCTTTCTGGCTTTTTCATAGATTGGCTGCACCGACTGACGGAAAGCAGCCACATCACCCACGCTGTTAACTGTCATCCCTTTCTTTTGCAAACCAGAGAGCAAGTCCTTGACATCATTGCCGGTCGCTTTACGCTGTGCAGCGGTAGCCACTTTACCGGCCTCGATGACTGCCGCACGCTGCTCAGGCGTGAGCTTATCCATCGTACGCTTGGACACGATGAGCTCAATCGCTGAGTACGTGTGATTGGTTAAGGACAAGAACTTCGTGACTTCATACATCTTGCTGCTATCAATCACGGCAATCGGGATTTCAAGGCCATCAATCGTGCCTTGCTGCACGGCGGTGAAGGTCTCACCCCACGCCATGGGAATGGCCGCGCCACCCAGCGATGTAAACATGTCAATGAACAATGGGTTTTGCATCACG
>CAMBPA010000078.1 GCA_945869355.1 Bordetella parapertussis | reverse complement strand
AGCCTCGTGGCCATAATCAATATCGATCTCTTCCTGCGCTTCTTCTTGCTCGGCGTTTGTCGAAGAAATCTTCAACACATGCTGCGCGAGCTGCAGGCGAACGCTACGAAATTTATCCGTTGTCAAAATAGCGGCGCGCTGCAAGCAACCTTGGAGGACCTCGCGCGACACATCAAAATGGCGCGTGTAGTTCGTGGGGATCACGCGATTAAAGTCAGGGAACTTGCCCTCGACTAATTTCGATACTAACTCGACATGTCCAAACGAAAAGCGAATCTGCCCGGCGGCGACCTCGATCGTAACGGGCTCCTCGCTATCGTCGAGAAGTCGCTGCATTTCCAACACGGTTTTACGCGGGACAATGACTTCATGTTTAACGCTGATTCCTTCAGCGGGTGTCGAGCTGTGCGCAAGTCTGTGCCCATCTGTGGCAACCACACGCAAGAGACCGGGCTCGAAAACCAGCAACATCCCGTTCAAGTAATAACGGATATCTTGCTGTGCCATGGCGAAGTGCGCCATATTAAACAAATGCTTAAGCGTCTTGCGTGTCAACGTAAGCGATACATCCCAGCGCGTTGGCTGTGTCATCGTAGGAAATTCTGTGGCTGCCAACGTCTGTAGCGAAAAGCGGCTCTTGCCTGACTGTACGGCTAGCTTACCGCTCGCGGTTGAGAGCTTGACGTCGCCCGTATCGGGCAACGCGCGCAGAATGTCAACCAGTTTGCGTGCAGCGACTGTTAAGGATTCTGTTTCAGCCCCAACACCAAAATCGGCGTGTGTGGTGATTTGAACCTCTAGGTCCGTTGCGATGAAAGAAACACGATTGGCTTCTTTACGCAGCAAAATATTGGCGAGAATCGGCAAAGTGTGCCGACGCTCGACAATACCGGCTACGGTTGAAAGCGGCTTAAGCAGTGCGTCGCGCGGGGTCTGTACAAGTTGCATGGATTATCCCTTTAAAGTTTGTTCAAGCACATGCAGCGTATGGTTCAAGTCTGCCTGTTTAGCCCGCAAGTCCGAAATCTTGCGAACAGCATGCAAAACAGTGGTGTGATCACGCCCACCAAACATGTCACCGATGTCAGGCAAGCTTTTTTGCGTCAGTTCTTTAGCAAGATACATCGCAACCTGACGCGGCATTGCAATGTTGGCAGGTCGCCGTTTTGAATACATATCAGCAACCTTAATTTTGTAAAAGTCAGCGACGGTCTTTTGAATGTTCTCAACCGTGACTTGACCACTAGAAACAGACAACAAATCTTTTAGCGCATCTTTGCACGTATCGACGTTGGCAACATCTCGTCCGTGAAACCTTGCATAGGCGACAACTTTTTTCAAAGCGCCCTCGAGCTCACGAACATTGCTGCGTAAATGCTTGGCAATAAAAAACGCCACTTCTTCGGGCATCGCGATGCCCTCTAGTTCCGCTTTGCGTAACAAAATCGCGACGCGCATCTCCAGCTCTGGAGGTTCAATGGCAACCGTCAAACCAGAGTCAAAGCGCGAGATCAGCCGTGTGTCGATGCCTTCTAGCTCTTTTGGATAGGTGTCACTGGTAATGATGATTTGCTTACGCTGCGCAACCATCGCCTCAAACGCGTAAAAGAACTCTTCCTGTGTTCGATTCTTTCCAGAGAAAAACTGGATATCATCGATCAGAAGTAGGTCTAGCGAATGGTAGTAGCGCTTGAAGTCATCAAACGCTTTGCGCTGATAGGCTTTGACAACATCCGAAACATACTGATCCGCGTGTACATAACGCACGCGCACGCCACGGCCGGCGGCGACCATCGCGTTGCCAATAGCATGAATCAAGTGTGTTTTTCCGAGTCCGACCCCACCATATAAGAAGAGCGGGTTATATGAGATGCCAGGGTTCTCGGCCACCTGCAGGGCCGCGGCACGCGCCAACTGGTTCGCTTTGCCCGTCACAAAGTTATCGAACGTCAACTCTACATTGAGTCTTGAACGGCTATCGATCAAGCCCGAGAGCGTGGCGTCGGTCGCTTTGTCTTCTGTTGACGAAGCCGCAGGCGGTGACTGTGGGTTCGTGGAGACGCTGTACGTTGTATTGGATGCTGCAACTTTCGCAGCGGAGGGTTTGGGTCGCTCAACGGGGCTTGCTGCCAGCTCAAGATGTAAATGCACCGGTCTCTTGAACCAAGTTGTGGCGAACGTTTCTATTTGATGTGAAAAATTTTTGCGCACCCAATCCAATTTGAAACGATTCGGTGCTGCAAGTCGAAGTTGCGACCCAGTTTCATCAAAGGCGAGCGGAACCAGTGGACGTATCCACGCGCTGATTTGCTGAGGGGGAAACTCCTGCTCCAGATGTGCGATGCAGGACTGCCAGAACTCGTTCATGTGACTCGCTAAGTAAAGTCTGATTCTACCCTGTCAGACGCTAGGTTATCCACAGGCTGTTGACGACTTATTCCGTATTTTTACGGTAAACATTTGACTTATTTCACGTTTTTTGATGAAATAGAGGGCTTTTCGGGAATACCCTAAACTTTTTCGCTCTTTGTTGGGCCATACATCATGAAACGTACCTACCAGCCATCCGTCACCCGCCGCAAGCGCACGCACGGTTTTCGCGTCCGCATGAAAACCCGTGGTGGCCGCGCTGTCATCAACGCTCGTCGCGCCAAGGGCCGCACGCGTTTGGCCGTCTAAAACGGCTCGTAGCGACTGTCGCCGGCCTTTTTACCCGTGCGTACCGCTACCTCTGAAATGCCTCGCGCCACGTTTCCCGCGGTGGCGCGCCTGCACCGCCCCACTGAATATGCTTCCGCCCTGTCTGGCCGGCGGGTTGCCCGCGGGGAGTATTTCGTTGTTACGGCACACCGCGCCGTCACGACGGATCAGCAAAAACCCACCTCGAGCACACCACAAGCGCGTCTAGGTCTTGTAATGGCCAAGCGCCATGCGCGGTTAGCGAGTACTCGCAATGCCCTTAAGCGGGTTGTACGCGAAGCCTTTCGTGCTCAACGCTTGACGTTACCTGCCGCCGATTATGTCGTGCGCCTACATCGCCGCATTGAAAACATTTCCCTGACCGCCCTCAAGTTAGCGGCACGCCAGGAAGCCGACGCCCACTTTGCGCAGGCACAAAAATGATTAAGGCACTTTTGGTTGCGCCGATAAGGTTTTACAAGTTTTTTCTTAGCCCCTGGGTGGGTCAAAGTTGTCGATTTACGCCAACTTGCTCCTCCTATGCGATCGAAGCGATCGAAACGCAAGGCGCTATCCGCGGCACCTACCTCGCCACAAAACGCCTGTGCCGATGCCATCCTTGGGCCGCTGGCGGACATGACCCGGTCTTCCCCGACAGCTCGGCGCCCCCTCAACCAACCAACACTGCTAATGCGACTGAGCCCCCGCGGCCTCTCTGATTAACGCTAAACTGCGAGCCTCACGTAGTTAGCATCTTTATTTAGGCAAGAATGGATATCCGACGCACCATCCTCTTAATGATCTTTTCGTTTTCGCTGCTCATGCTGTGGAACAGCTGGCAGGTTCATCAAGGGAATCCCCCGTTATTTGGTGCGCCGCCACCCAAAGCTGCGCCTGCTGCGACAGCTCCCCCAGCCGAGTCTGGAACGGCCTCTGGCCAAGCGGGCGTGCCAAATGCACCGGCTCAAGCATCACCGCCTGGCGCAGCACCGACCGTCCCTGGCACAAGCCCAGCACCTGCCACTCAAGCACAAACCGTCACCGTTAAGTCGGATGTATTAGCACTCACCTTCGACCTTCAAGGCGCTCAGCTTATACGCGCCGACTTGCTCATGATCCCTGGCAAAGACGACAAAAAACAACCCTTTGTCTTATTGAGTCGCGAAGCGGGTCATACCTATGTCGTCCAATCTGGCCTGACTGGCGCGCCTGCAGGCTCACTTTATCCAACACATTTAGCCAACTACAAGTTAGTGACCGATTCAAAAGAGTTAAGCGGCAACACGTTAGTGGTTAAGTTTGAGTCTGAGTCTAGCGGCGTC
Organism: Bordetella parapertussis; assembly: GCA_945869355.1. Classification (GTDB taxonomy): domain Bacteria; phylum Pseudomonadota; class Gammaproteobacteria; order Burkholderiales; family Burkholderiaceae_B; genus Zwartia; species Zwartia parapertussis_F. The sequence goes on along the minus strand of CAMBPA010000078.1, from coordinate 2,613 downwards.
AAACTCACAAAGACCTTTACGCTGACGCGTGGCAGTTACGCCATTGCAGTTGACCATCAAATTGAAAACCTGTCGGCACAACCGGTTACGCCTTCGGTCTATTTACAAATTACGCGCGATGGCTCCGACCCAATGGGGCAAAACAATACGCCTAGCTTCCTGCAAGGCCCCATCAGCTTCACGGGCCCAGCTGTTTATTCAGAGCAGGAAAAGTTTCAGAAAATAACCTTCCCTGAGATCGAAAAGCGCAAAGCCCAGTACATCAAACAAGCCGACAACGGCTGGTTTGCAATGGTTCAACACTACTTCGTCACCGCATGGGTGCCCCCGCAAGGAAAAGCTCGCAATTACGAAGTCACCGAACTCGAAAAAAACTTGTTCGCCGTACGAAGTATTGAAGCGGTTGGCACCATTAGTCCAGGAAGCAAGGTCTCTATCCCCACGAAATTATGGATCGGCCCCCAAGACCAATCTGAACTGGAGGCGGTTGCTCCAGGCCTAGAGCTTGTCGTCGACTATGGTTTATTAACGATTATTGCGAAGCCCGTTTTTACCTTGATGACCTGGCTGTTTTCCTTGCTCGGCAATTGGGGCTGGACGATCGTTGCCCTGACAGTGTTGATTAAAGCTGCGTTCTATCCGTTGTCCGCCGCAAGCTATCGCTCGATGGCAAAGATGAAGCTGGTCGCTCCGCGCTTGCAAGCGCTACGAGAGAAGTTTGGTGATGACCGGCAAAAGCTCAATACTGCAATGATGGAGATGTATCGCACGGAAAAAATTAATCCGCTTGGTGGCTGTTTGCCCATTGTGATTCAAATCCCTGTGTTTATTTCTCTTTACTACGTGTTGGGCTCGAGCGTTGAACTTCGCGGCGCTCCTTGGGTTCTTTGGATTGAAGACTTGTCGGTACAAGATCCTTACTTCATCTTGCCTTTGATCATGATGGTAACCATGTTCATTCAGATGAAACTCAATCCAGCGCCTCCAGATCCGATACAGGCGAAGGTCATGATGTTTATGCCGCTCGTTTTTGGTGGCATGATGTTCTTCTTCCCGTCTGGCTTGGTCTTGTACTGGTGCGTCAACAACATTTTGTCGATTGCGCAGCAGTGGTACATCACCAACACGATCGCCAAGCAGTCGGCGGCCTCTCATCGGTAGCCCTTGCATGAAACATGTCCCACTCTGCTAGCCAACCAATTGCCGCCATTGCCACCGCCCCTGGTCGGGGTGGCATCGGCATAGTCAGAGTATCCGGCCCCTCTTTGGGGCCTTTTATTTTTGCCCTGCTTGGCCGCACGCTAACACCCCGTCACGCAAGTTTTGGGCTGTTTCCTGATGCTTTGGGTCAGGCCATCGATCAAGGCATTTCTATTTATTTTGCCGCCCCAAATTCTTATACGGGAGAAGATGTTCTTGAGCTACAAGGTCATGGCGGGCCCGCCGTCATGCAGGCGCTGCTAAAGCGTTGTTTACGCGTTGGGCAGGCCTATGGTCTACGCATGGCTGCGCCTGGCGAGTTCACGCTACGGGCGTTCTTAAATGACAAAATAGATCTTGCTCAGGCTGAGGCGGTTGCCGACCTAATTGATGCCTCATCTGAAACCGCCGCGCGTGCCGCAATGGCCTCGTATCGCGGTGACTTCTCTAAGAGGGTTGAGCACATCGCAAACCAGATTGTTGAGCTTCGCATGCTTGTTGAAGCAACCTTAGATTTTCCTGAAGAAGAAATCGAATTTCTTGAGAAGTTCCAAGCAAGATCTCGCCTGATGAGCATTCAGAATGAGCTTGGCGATGTGCTGGTTCAGAGCCAGCAAGGGATGGTGTTGCGCGAAGGGCTGCATGTTGTTCTTGCGGGCGAACCGAACGTTGGTAAATCTAGCTTGTTGAATGCACTCGCAGGCCAAGATTTGGCGATTGTTACCGACATAGCAGGTACCACCCGCGATAAGGTGTCTCAAGTAATACATCTGGATGGGGTTCCGATCACCATTATTGACACCGCCGGTTTGCGCAACACGGATGACAAAATAGAAGCGCTCGGCATCGCTCGAAGCTGGGCTGAAATCGAACGTGCGGATGTTGTATTGCACCTGTTAGATGTTCAACACCCTACGAGTCCCTTAGACGGCAAAATTGAATCACATCGCTCAGCGAAGAGTGTTGTTCTTTCGGTGTTTAACAAGTGCGATCTTATTGATCCCAACACACACTCTCTTCTACACAATCATCAAGAGGCGCTCTTTGTCTCTGCAAAAACAGGAGACGGTTTGGCTGGTTTACGTACGCGCTTACTGACGTTGGCAGGCTGGCAGCCTAGTCAAGAGTCTCCTTGGCTCGCACGCCAGCGCCACATTGATGCCTTAACGTCTGCACAAGAGGCATTAAATTGTGCGCAAGCGCATGCAGACCAAAATGATCGCGTATTAGATTTGTTTGCAGAAGAGCTGCGTCTTGCGCACGATCAACTCGGTAGCATTACCGGTCGAATGACGCCAGACGATTTATTAGGCGAGATTTTTTCTCGTTTTTGTATCGGTAAATAACTCGGCTTCAATATCAATTCAATTTTCGATTGTTGTTTTTCTGAGTGCTATTACGATTCGACACAAA
>CAMBPA010000077.1 GCA_945869355.1 Bordetella parapertussis | reverse complement strand
GGCTTGCTCGAAAAAATCGATCTAAAACTTGAAATCGCACTACCCCAGAATGCAGCAGTGTATTTTGGTGGCCCGGTGCATACGGATCGAGGCTTTGTGTTGCACTCCCCCGCGGGGAGTTTTAGTTCGAGTATTCAACTCGGCCAGCTCGCCTTGACGACTTCTCGCGACGTGCTTCAGGCCGTTGCGCAGGGCAGTGGGCCCGAAAGATTGCTTGTCACGCTGGGATATTCGGGCTGGGGCGCAGGGCAGCTTGAAAGCGAAATCGCGCAAAACGTATGGCTCACCGTTCCAGCAAGCGCGGAGGTCATTTTTGCGACGCCTCCTGAGGACCGCTACGCGGCCGCACTTAAACTTCTTGGCATTGATCCTGTCATGTTGTCTGGTGTGGCGGGGCATGCCTGAGGAAACGCTTCTCGCCTTTGATTACGGCGTCAAGAAATTAGGCGTTGCTCTCGGAAATTCTTTGCTCAGGCAGGCTAGGCCGCTCGAAATCATCGAGACCGATACGCGCGATGCTCGCTTTGCCCGGATCGAGGCCTTGCTAAAGCTTTGGCAGCCAGAACGCCTAGTGGTCGGGCTGGCACTGAACACGGATGGCTCTGATCAAGAGGCGACCGCACGCTGCAGACGCTTTGCGCACCAGTTAGAGGGCCGTTTCAAGTTACCTGTTGCGCTCGTCGATGAGCGAGGCTCGAGCATGGAGGCGCAGAAAATTACCGGCAATGCCCCTGATGACGCCGTCGCAGCGGCTATTATTCTCCAACGCTACTTTGATGCGCTGACTTGAGGCTCGACCAATGGCCACTAAACCCCCAGCATACACTTCTGCCACCTTGCCAGCCGCTGAAACGCTTTACGGCACTCTCTTGGCCGCCGTGCGTCATGCAATCGAACATCTACCTCCTGAGCTCGTGCACTTGGTTGGTATTCATTCTGGTGGTGCGTGGCTTGCGCAACGCCTTCACAAAGATCTTGGGCTTGCTCAGCCGATGGGAACGCTGGATATCAGTTTTTATCGTGATGATTTCGAAAAGATCGGCCTGCATTCGCAGGTGATGCCTTCAGAGATATCTTTTTCTGTTGCAGGTAAGCATTTGGTTCTTGTCGATGATGTGCTCTATACGGGTAGGACGATTCGAGCCGCCATGAATGAGCTGTTTGATTATGGCCGACCTGCCTCGATACGCTTAGCCGTGCTGATCGACCGAGGTGGACGCGAATTGCCGATTGCGGCGGTTGCGGTCGGTGGATTTATAGATCCGGCGCCTGTTGCCAGTTTTGTGCTGTCGCAAACGCAGGCGGGTGCGTTTGTCCTCACTATTGAATCCAAGGAGCATTGATGCGCAATCCTCAACTCAATCGACATGGTTAGCTGACGCATCTCATAACGACCGAAGGTTTGTCTCGCGACATCCTGACACATATCCTGGATACCGCGCAGAACTTTGTGCCGCTTGCGGAGCGTGATGTTAAAAAAGTACCACTGCTACGTGGCAAGAGTGTATTCAATCTTTTTTTTGAAAACTCAACGCGTACGCTGACTACGTTTGAGATCGCGGCAAAAAGACTGTCGGCGGATGTGTTCAATTTAAATATCAACGTTTCTTCTGCAGCGAAGGGTGAAACCCTTCTCGATACGATTGCAAACTTGTCGGCGATGCAGGCCGATTTGTTTGTGGTGCGCCACCAAGCAAGCGGAGCGCCATATTTGATCGCGCAACACGTTGCGCCACATGTGCATGTGATCAATGCAGGCGACGGGCGCCATGCACATCCGACTCAAGGTCTGCTTGATATGTACACGATCAGACATTTCAAAAAAGATTTTTCTAATTTAACAGTTGCGGTGGTGGGCGATATTCTGCATTCGCGCGTCGCGCGTTCGAATATTCATGCACTCACAACCCTCGGTGTGGCGGAAGTGCGTGCGGTTGGGCCCTTGACCTTGTTGCCCTCGGGACTGGATCAGATGGGTGTTCGCGTGTTCACCGATATGAACGAAGGCATCAAGGGTGCAGATGTCATCATTATGTTGCGACTACAAAATGAACGGATGGGGGCTGCTTTACTTCCCTCATCGCATGAATATTTCAAGCACTATGGGCTGACTCAAGAAAAACTCGCGCTGTCTAAAGCTGACTGTATTGTGATGCATCCGGGCCCCATGAATCGTGGCGTAGAAATTGATTCCGCAGTCGCCGATGGTCCACACTCAGTGATTTTGAATCAAGTGACCTTTGGGATTGCGGTGCGTATGGCTGTTATGAGTATCGTCGCGGGGGCATCAGCATGAATCTTCAAATAAAAAATGGTCGTGTCATTGATCCGGCCAATAAAGTAGACCAACAGACCGATGTGTTTATTGCGGATGGCAGAGTTCTAGCGTTTGGTCAGACACCTACTGGCTTTAAAGCAGATCGTGTGATCGATGCCGCAGGAAAGTTGGTCGTCCCTGGGCTTGTGGATTTAGCTGCGCGCTTGCGCGAGCCTGGCTTTGAGTATCGTGGCACCCTCGAGAGTGAAATGCGGGCAGCACTGGCTGGTGGCATTACAAGCCTCGTCTTACCGCCGGACACAGACCCAACGCTCGATGAGCCAGGCTTAGTTGAAATGCTCAAACACCGCGCGAGACAGCTCGCGCAGGTGAATTTGTATCCGCTCGGGGCGATGACAGTGGGCCTCAAGGGAGAGACCCTGACAGAGATGGCCGAGCTCACTGACGCAGGGTGTATCGCGTTTTCGCAAGCAGATGCGCCTGTGCTCGACACCACAGTATTGCTTCGCGCGATGCAGTATGCGCGTACGTTTGATTTCATGTTGTGGCTGCGTGCGCAAGATCCCTGGCTATCCAAGGGGGGCGTTGCGGCGAGTGGGGCCTATGCGTCGCGCCTCGGGTTATCAGGTATTCCACAACAAGCCGAAACGATTGCACTCAATACCTTGTTTGATTTGCAACGGACGACGGGTGTTCGTCTACATCTCTGCCGCTTGTCTTCGGCGGCAGGAATTGATCTTGTGCGTGCCGCCAAACGTGAAGGTCTGGCCATTACCTGCGACGTGTCAGCGAATCATGTACATCTGACCGATGTCGATATTGGTTATTACGACAGCAACTTCCGGCTCGATCCGCCCTTGCGTGGGCAGCGTGATCGGGATGCAATTCGTACTGGGCTCGCCGATGGCACGATTGATGTCGTCTGTTCGGATCACACGCCGGTTGACGACGAAGGCAAGATGCTACCTTTTGCAGAAGCGGAGCCTGGTTCGACCGGTCTTGAGCTTCTTTTGTCCCTGACACTGAAGTGGGCACAAGAGGCGAAGGTGCCTCTTATTGATGCGTTGGCACGTGTGACGAGCGGTCCGGGTCGTGTCTTAGGCGCATGCTCACCCGCTGTGTCCTCGGCTGGGCAGCTTGGCGTGGGTGCTCCCGCCGATTTGTGTATCGTTGACCCTAACGCCTTTTGGAAAGTGAGCCGTCAGAGCCTGTTGAGTCAAAGCAAGCACACGCCCTTCTTGGACATGGACTTGCCAGGACGCGTGCAGGCAACAATCGTGCGCGGGCAGGTCGCTTGGGAGTTGGTTGGTTGAGTTTTCTGAGATTTTTTTGTCGTTTCGCCGCTCTCATTTTTTGGGTACTAGTCGCCTTTTGTGCGCTGATCCTCATTCAACCTTTCCTCGGGGCGCGAGGACGAGATTGGTTAAAGTGGCAGTGGTCTCGCGTGCTGTTGCGTCTGAGTGGAATTCAAATAGTGGGCGGGGGTACCCCGATCGCTGAGGGTGCGGTCTTACTCGTATCCAATCACGTCTCGTGGCTAGATATTTACCTCTTGAATGCGACGCGACCAACAATATTTATTGCTAAAAGTGAGATTCGTCGTTGGCCGATCCTAGGTTGGCTTGTGGCGGGCGCCGATACGATTTTCATTGAACGCGCCTCGCGCCATGCCGTGCATAAAATTGGCAGTGCGATGCAAAGCCGGTTTTCCCGTGGCCAGAGCGTCGGCCTATTCCCCGAAGGAACAACTTCTCCGGGATTCGATTTGTTACCGTTCTATGCCAACTTATTCGAACCGGCACGCAAGGCTGCCGTGCCTATTCAGCCTGTCGCGTTGATTTTTTATTATCAAGGGCAACGCAGCGATTTTGCAGCTTTTGTTGGCGAAGAAACGCTCTTGCAAAATTTAAGGCGGGTTCTGGGCGCAACAGGGCTCATGGTTGAGGTTGAATTCCTTCCACCCATTTGGGTGCCCGAGGACGGTGAGCCACCGCCTCGTGCCGAATTAGGGCGCCTGGCACGCCAAGCGATCCATGAGGCATTAGCTAGGCGCAGCTCGGGGTCAGAGCCTATCGGTCAACAGTTTTGGCAGCGAGGGTGTGCCCGTAGTCGAGGATAAACACCCAAGGCGTTACGCGCAAACATTTGTTGCTTCTGCTGCAGGTCGGCAGACGGGGATGCATCAATGTAGCGCTTCGTGTCGTCGTAGTAGAAGTTAGTCAATGGATCGATGCCTTGCACGGCTCCGACAGTCTCTGACGCGAACAAAATATTTTTAGTGGGTAGCACGCGCAACAACAGATCGATACCTGGCTGGTGATAGACGCAAGTGTCAAAAAATACATTGTTGAGTACTTTCTCTTCAAGTGGCGGCAAGCCCATGTCTTGCGCGATTCCACGGTATCGTCCCCAATGGTAGGGCGCTGCGCCGCCGCCGTGTGGGATGATGAATTTCAGTGTTGGGAAATCTTTAAAAATGTCGGAGGTCATGAACTGTACAAAAGCAGTCGTGTCACCATTGATGTAATGCGTGGCGACAGCGTTGAAGTGCGGGTTGCACGAGCCGCTGACGTGGATCATGGCCGGCACATCAAGTTCAGTCATTTTTTCATAGAGCGGATACCACCATTTTTTATCCCATAATGGCGGATCGCTCCAGTGGCCGCCGGTCGGATCCGGATTGAGGTTGGCACCAATGAAGCCAAATTCATTGACGCAACGCTCGAGCTCTGCGATGACTCGTGCGCCAGGCGCCACACCACTGGCCTGCGGCAATTGGCATACGCCAACAAAGTGATCGGGATAGAGCTTACACACGCGGTGAATCAGCTCGTTATTAAAGCGGGCCCAAGCAACGTTGGTGTCCTCATTGCCCATGTGGTGGTCCATTGCGACCGCTTTGGGCGAGAAGATTGTCATGTCGATTCCGCGCTCGCGCATGATGCGTAACTGATTTTGATCGATACCTACACGGATCTCGTCGTCGGTCACAGCGGGTGGCGCTGCGGGTGGCGCTATGCCACTGCGTTGGAATGCGGCAATCTGCTCAGTACGAAATTTCGCGACCTGAGCGGGGGCGGTCGTAAAATGACCGTGACAGTCGATAATCATGGCTGACCTTTGTTAAAAGGAAGTTAGGCACAACCGCCAATTTACACAATTTCACGGCTGTTGAGCGGTTGCCCTTGCGATACTATTTACAAACTTTAAATAGCATTGCAATGTTTGAGGATTTCCCGCGATGACAACACCGGTCAACCAGCTCACCCTCGACTGGATAGCTGAATACGAAAAAAAGTGCCAGCGTCATTTGGTCGATGTAGCAGGGCAGCAAGTGATGTGGCGTCAGTTCGGTCAAGGTGAGCCGTTGCTGCTTATCCATGGCGGACATGGCAGTTGGTTGCACTGGGCGCGCAATATCGATGCGTTGTCGAAACATTTCACGCTCTACATCGCCGATCTGGCAGGCTACGGGGACTCGAGCGCACCTGACTTTGACGATTTTGAGAACATGGTTCAAGTCACTGCGGCCTCAATACGAACGCTGTTAGGGCCCACGACCCCCTTTAATCTTGCTGGTTTTTCTTTCGGAGGGCTTGTGTCCGCCAATGCGGCCGCCGAGGGTTTGGCGGTTAAGCGCCTAGCGTTGTTAGGGCCGGGAGGGCATGGTGGACCAAGGCGCGAGCGTGGCAAGCTTGTGAACTGGAAACGTGCGTTCACGGATGAAGAGTTGCTTGAGGCAATGCGTTTCAATTTGTGGGCGCATATGATCTATGCCGATGAGCAGCTGGATCCTTTCGCAATCGGGATTCACACTTATTCTTGCATCCATACACTCTTCCGCAGTCGGGGGATTTCTGGTCGGGGATTACTTGGGCTTGCGCTCGATGTGTATACCGGGCCGACCTTAATCGTCTGGGGGGAGCATGACGTCACTTGCACCCCTGAGTATCTGATGACGCATATGATTGAGGGACATGCGAATCGTCGGGGCGTGATCCTACCTGATGTCGGACATTGGGTGAACTATGAGGACGCCGCGCGCGTCGACCCAATTTTGATCGACTGGTTTAGCGCTTAGTCAGCCAAGGGATCAATGCTCTGATCGCAAGCAATTTGCACGACGAACTGGTCTTGCAATCTCACTGCACTCAGTTGCCCCCCCCAGACACAGCCCGTGTCTAGCGAGATCAGGTCTGGCTTAAGTGTTAAGCCCAAGGTTGACCAATGCCCAAAGACCACCGTGACGTCGCGTGTCATGCGCTTAGGCATATTGAACCAGGGCGTTAGTCCTGGTTGCACGACTTCGGGCCCAGTCTTTGCAGAGAGCAACATGCGACCCTCTTT
>CAMBPA010000076.1 GCA_945869355.1 Bordetella parapertussis | reverse complement strand
AGCGGTGCCATCCAGTGCACCTCTGGTGAAATAGTTTTTGATGGCGTGAACATTGAAAAAATGGCGCCGCATTTAATTAGCGCGCTGGGGATGAGCCGCAGTTTTCAACACGTGCAAATTTTTGGTGATCGAAGCGTCCGCGATAATGTCTTGATAGGGATGCATAGGCACTTGAGGATCGGCCTGTTGGCGCAGTTATTAGGCACACGGCACGCGCGACGCCTTGAGCTTGAAGCAAAAGAGAAAGCCGATGACCTGCTGCGCCGTTTTGAATTACTGGAGGACGCCGAGCGTCCAGCTAGTCTTCTGCCCTATGGAATGTTGAAGCGATTGGATCTTGCGCGCGCATTAGCTGCCAAGCCCAAATTATTGTTGCTCGACGAACCTACTTCGGGAATGTCTGAGGAGGAAGCGCTGACGGCGATCAGAATGCTGAAGTCAATCGTACGTGAAGAAGGTATGACCCTATTAGTGATCGAGCACAATATGCGGGTGATGATGCAGTTGGCTGACTTTATATCGGTGCTTCATCTCGGTCGCGTCATTACTCAAGGGACTCCTGAGCAAGTGACACAAGATCCTATCGCGATTGAGGCCTATCTTGGCGAGGAAGTCGCCGATGCTTGATATTGAGAACCTTCATGTTGCGTATGGGCCAGTCGAAGTCTTGCACGGCATTTCGATGCGGGTCGAGCCTGGCAGTATTGTTGGCGTTTTAGGCGCAAATGGTTCGGGAAAGACAACACTGTTTAAAGCAGTAGCCGGATTAGTTCGAGTGACGCAAGGCGAGGTTCGGCTGAGCGGCCAGGACTTAACGAATGTGTCTACACAGTCAATTGTTAAAAAGGGCGTCACCCTAGTGCCTCAGGGGAGAATGTTGTTCCCCGAGATGACTGTTTATGAAAATCTGGAAATGGGTGCCTACCTGCTGCGAGATCGAACGGAATTTTCTCGTAGATTAGAGACAGTACAAAAAATGTTTCCGATCTTAAAAGAGCGATCCGGGCAGATGGTCGCTCTGATGTCGGGTGGCGAGCAGCAGATGCTGGCTATTGGCCGAGCACTGATGGGCCAGCCAGATTTGATCTTGCTCGATGAGCCATCAACCGGTCTTGCACCGAAGATTTTTGATCAAATCCTATCGACGGTGGTTGAGATCAACCGCGAGCGAAAGACGACGATTGTTATTGCAGAGCAAAACGTCAGAAAGATTTTGAGGATCGTCGACTTTGCCTACGTGCTGGAAGCCGGAAAAGTCGCCATCAGCGGTACGCCGGAAGTATTATCTTCCGATGAGAGCATACGCCGAGCATATTTAGGTTTGTAGATCATTGAATGGCTTAAGGGTTGAATATGAAATTAATTGATATGCACTCCCATTGGGGAACAGAACGTGGCTATGTGTTACGAACGGCCGCAGAGCTCGCCCAGCAGAAAAAAACCTGGAACTCTGAGACAAAGTATGTGACGGACGAGGAGATGGCGAATTATTTCCGCGCAAGCCACGCTCAAGTGATCCTGGATTTAGGGTTTACAAAATTTGCGCCGATTCAAGATATCAAGCCTTTGCACGACTATTCCTTCGAGATGCAAAAGAAGTACCCCGATGCCATTCTAGGTAACTGGTTTCATATCGACCCGATGTTTCATGGGAAGCAAGAGGGGCTGGCGGAGTTGCGCAGATGTATCGACTCAAAAGCGGGTTTTGTTGGCCTAGCAGTCAATGGCTCTGGTTCAGTGCCGGCAAGTGACTCGGTTTACGATGACTATTACAAGCTTTGTATTGAGGCCTCAATACCGGTTTTGATTTTTGTGGGTACGACTGGCCTCGGTGCCGGCTTGCCAGGCGGCAATGGGATCTTATTGGACAGTTGCCATCCGCGTCACTTGGATATGGTTGCCGCACGTAATCCAAAATTGCGGATCGTCGCAGCACGTCCCGGGTGGCCTTGGCAGACAGAAACAATTGCAGTCCTGATGCACAAACGTAATATTTGGTACGAGTTGCATGGTTGGTCACCCAAGTACTTTGCACCAGATTGAAAGCATGACATCGCAAGACGACTGCAGGATCGCATCATGTTTGGTGGGGACTATCCGCTGTACACATTTGAACGCCTCACCACAGAGTGGAAGGCTGAGGGCTACTCAGAAGCCATTCTAGAGAAAGTATTTCACAAGAATGCCGAAGCCTTTTTGAGCGGAGTGGAGCGCTGATGGAGCTCGGATTAAAAGATAAGGTCGCGATTGTGGGCGGCGGCAGTATGGGTATTGGTTACGGGATAGCAGACCGTTTGGCAGGCGAGGGGGCGAACCTTGTCATTTTCGCTCGTCGGGTTCCGAAGCTTGAGGCAGCTGCAAAGACGTTGTCTGAAAAGCATGGGGTCAAAGTCATTCCTGTCTCGGCCGATATTCGTGATCAGGATCAAAGCGGTCGGATTGTCCAGGCTGCGATTGATCAGTTCGGTCGGCTAGATATACTTGTGAATAATGACGGCGCGCCACCCCTAGGCTCGATTGAGTCCTTTGATGATGTGGCATGGCAAAAAGCTGTTGAACAAAATTTATTCAGCGTCATCCGAATGGTACGGTCTGCGCTACCGCATTTGAAAGCAGCGGGATCGGGAAGTGTGTTGAATATTTCAGCGATCTCGGCGATTCAGCCAATCGCTGGGTTCGGCCTATCAGTTGCAACGTGGGCCGGGTTGATTGGCTATGCCAAAACACTATCGATGGAAATCGCTAAGTATGGAATCAACGTCAATACGATTTGTCCGGGCTACATTGATACCGATCGACTACAGAAGGTTTTTGCTGCCGGGACAGAAAGTCCAGAAAGCGTACGCGCAAAATTAACCGCTGAGATCCCGTTGGGGCGCATTGGAAGCACTGCCGATATTGCGAACCTCGTTGCATTACTCGTATCGCCAGCGGGTGCTTACATTACAGGCTGTACGATCCCCGTCGACGGTGGGCTCTTGCGAGCGTTGAGATAAAAATAGGATGGCATCATGACAGTCGCTCAATTTAAGACGCGTTTGACGACCGAGCTTAGAAATCGTTACATCAAAAGCGGTGCTTGGAAAGACACCACCTTTTATAGTTGCCTTGAAAAGCGTGCGATTGAGCATCCGGATCGAATCGTCTTTATCGACGAAAGACGGAGTCTGACCTATCAGCAGCTTAAAGAGCAGGTCGATCGTTGCGCTGCATTTTTTAAAAGTCTAGGGATCGGCGAAGGTGATGTGGTCACCATGCAATTCCCCAACCGTGTTGAGTTCCCAATTGTCTTTTTCTCATTGGAACTGATCGGTGCGATTGCAAATAAAATTAGCCCAGATTTTCGCCGCCGGGAGGTCGAATACATACTTCGCTTTTCCAATAGTAAGGCGTTTGTTTGCGCAGCTTCGTTCAAGGGGTTCGACTACGCAGCGATGATCGATGAATTAAGAGGCGACTTGCCGTCGCTTAAGACCGTCGTCGTGTCCGGTGAAACGACTGTGCCGAATGTGCACTCCTTGGAGGCTGGATTGGCGTTTTTCGGACCGCTCGCACAGCCTGATCGAGTCGTGATGGATCCAGACGCAGTGATGCGCATGGCCTTTACCTCTGGCACGACCGGTGATCCGAAAGGAGTGATGCATAGCTTTAACACCACTCTGTATACGATTGAAGTCATTAATGGTGAGATGGGTGTAACGTCCGATGAAGTGATTCTTGTCTGGTTGCCCGTTGGACTCAATTGGGGTTATATCAGCTTGTTACAGACCGTCATCGCGGGCTGCCGTGCTGTGCTGATGGAGCGCTTCGATGCAGAGCGAGCGCTGCAAACAATTGAAAAGCATCGGATCACGTTTATCCCGACTGCGCCTGCATCGCTACTTGCCATCTTGAATGTTCCTCAGTTTCAAAAATATGATTGCAGCTCCTTGCGTGTCGTTGTGACGGGCGGCGCTTCAGCTGCTATTGAAACGATTAAGGCTTATCAACAAAACATGAAAGGGCATTTGCTTGAGCTATACGGCATGCTTGAGACGGGATTTCATACCTTCACACGGTTCGAGGATGATCCGCAAAAAGTAAATGGCACCATCGGGCGTGTTGTTGGTCAAATGGAGTTGAGGATTATCGACGAGGATGGCAAAGACGTACCGTACGGCGCAGAGGGTGAAATCGCGGCCTACGGGCCTTCGGTACACCTCGGCTATTTCAATAATCCTTCTGCAAATAGCGAGCTCTTTACGGCAGACGACTGGTTTAGGACGGGTGACCTTGGCAAGTACGTTGATGAAGCCGGTAACGTGATGATCGTTGGTCGTAGAAAAGAAATGATCAATCGTGGAGGAAAAAAATATTTTCCTCGTGAGATTGAAGAGTTTCTTTACGGACATCCGTCAGTCTTGCATGTCGCGATCGTTGGAGTTAACGATACGCGCCTAGGCGAAAAAAACTGCCTTTGCGTAGTGCTTAAACCCGGGCATTCGCTGACACTGGATGATGTAACGAAGATGCTCAAGGGGCAGGTGGCAGACTACAAGTTACCGGAGATGCTCGAGTTTTACGATGAGTTGCCATTTACTCCAACGGGTAAGATCCGGCGGCATGTGCTAACCGCAGATGTTATGACACGTATCAAATCAAAAGATTGAGCTCGTGTGGCTTGGAATAATTCCATCTGGTGGTAATACTATGGTCTATACCGTGTTTTTTATGCGGTACAGGTCATTTTTGTGATTCAATTTTCCCATTAGTTGTTCAATCGCCGCTGCCCACCAAAGCAAGTGGTTTTTGTTTTTCTCGTCTACGAAAGGGTCGTCCATGAATTTCTTGTTCAACGCTGAAGAAGAGCAATTGCGCGCAACAGTACGCGAATTTTTATTGGAGCACTTCACCGAGGGCGTACGTGCCGAAAATATGGCAGGTAAAAGAGGCGAAGGTTGGGGGCCCCTGATCCGCAAATTTTTCGACACGGTCAATGAGAAACGTTGGTTTGCCTGGAGTTGGCCGACTGAATTTGGCGGTGGCGGCGGAAACCGTACCGCACAGTTCGTCATTGAAGAAGAGTTTTACCGCTACACGGGCATCACACTCGGTGGTGGCACAGGTGCGCCCGCAATCTTGTCGTTTGGCACAGCCGCACAAAAACAAGAGTTTGTGCCTGGTGCGATTAAGCGCGACATTATTTTCTGTCAAGGCTATAGCGAGCCGGGCTGTGGTACAGACTTAGCGGGTATTCGCTGCCGCGCTAAGCGCGTAGGTGATAAGTACATCATCACCGGTCAAAAGATTTACACAACCAACGCACAAAATGCGACCCACATCTTTTTAATGTGCCGCACCGACCCCGATTCAGTTAGACATCGTGGCTTGTCTATTTTGCTCGTACCCATGGGTATGCCCGGCATGACTGTGCGTCCGCTTTGGACCGTCCAGAATGATCCACCTGCTCCCTTTGGCACCACCTATGGCGAAGAGCGCACCAACGAAGTGTTCTTTGATGACGTCGAGGTGCCTGCATCATGCCTGCTAGGAGAAGAGGGCGGTGGTTGGGAAGTCGCTCGTCGCGGACTCAACCTAGACCGTGTGGGCGCTTGGCGCTACTTGATTTCAGTGATGCGCGATGAAGATATCGTGAACTGGCTGCATGGCGACGGCGAATTACAAGACTCCTTGCGCGACGATGCGCAGGTTCGCGATAAGGTCGCAGAGATGTGGACTGAGGCCGAAGTGTGTCGTTTGATGACGATGCGCAGTATCAGTATCGAGCAGAACGGCGGCAAGTTCACTTATGAGGGCTCCGCAGAAAAAGTGTTTGCACCCGAGCACAGCGTGCGCACAACCGAGGCAATCAGCCAGATCCTCGGTCCTTATGCGCAATTGATGCAGGGCTCGCCCGATGCAATTGAAAAGGGCGTCTTTGCACACAATATTTTGGGCGCCTATCAGTCCACGATCAACCACGGCAGTGTCCAGGTCATGCGAGATCAAGTGGCACGTGTTGGCTTGGGCTTGCCCCGCGCAGCGAAATAAAGAATAGGTGAATCGATAATGGATATTTTGCTTGATGATCAAGAAGTACAGATCAAAGAGGCGGCTTCTGAATTTCTGGCGGGCGAGTGCTCTTCGGCGCTCATACGTAAGATTGAGACCGATGCCTTGCAATACTCTCCTGCGTTATGGACGAAGTTTGCAGAGAACGGTTGGCTACAACTTTGCTTGTCTGAAAAGAACGGTGGTGAGGCCTTGCCGCTAACGTACCTAGGACTATTGTTTGAATTGGTCGGCTACCACATTGCCCCCATTCCGCTCCACGCCACCATGGTGCCCGCGATGGTCATTGATCGTCACGGCAGTCCTGAACAGCAGCAGCTATTGCAGGGTGTGCTGGCTGGTGAGCTCATTCTCAGTCACGCTGTTGCTGAGAAAAACGGGCGCTGGACCACGGATTCAATCGTCCTTGACGGTCGTGTCCAGGGCAATGAGTTGGTATTGAATGGCGTGAAGAGTTTTATTGGAAGCTTCCGCGCCTCGCAGCTCTGTTTGGTGCTGTATCGCGACGCGCAAGCGCCACATAACCTAGGCGCAGTCCTTGTGCCAACTAACGCGCAAGGTTTGTCGAGCGAGGCGTTGGTCTCCATG
>CAMBPA010000075.1 GCA_945869355.1 Bordetella parapertussis | reverse complement strand
ACCTGAACCGCCGCAAGTGCGGCAGGTCTTGGGGGATGTGCCTGGCTTAGCGCCACTCCCTTTACAAACCTCGCAGTTTTCCCAGCTTGGGACACGAATTTCTGTGTCAAATCCGGCGGCCGCTTGCTCAAGCGTGATTTCCATTGAGTATTTCAGATCGGCGCCGCGATACACCTGCGGTCCGCCGGCGCCGCGCTGGCGCGCACCGCCGAATATCTCGCCAAAAATATCACCAAACGCATCGCCAAACCCGGCACCGCCCGCGCCCCCCATACCGGCTGCGTTGGGATCGACACCAGCGTGTCCGTAGCGATCGTAGGCCGCACGCTTGTTCTCATCGGAGAGAATTTCATAAGCCTCTTTGGCTTGTTTGAATTTCTCTTCGGCTTCCTTACTATCGGGATTGCGGTCAGGATGGTATTTCATCGCCAGTTTGCGATAGGCCTTTTTCAGGTCATCATCGGATGCGTTTTTGGCAACACCAAGGGTTTCGTAGAAGTCGCGTTTTGCCATGATCTCAGGCTCGTAAAAAGGTGAAACAGAAAAAGCTTGCCCGGGATGCTCTAAAAGAGTCCCGGGCGGATGCTACTGCAGTCTAGGCGATCACTTCTGGTCGCGCTTGACTTCTTTAAACTCAGCATCGACAACATTGTCATCCGCTGGCTTGCTTGAACCTGGCTCTGCTCCACCAGGCGCACCACCCGCTGCAGCTTGCGCCTCGGCATACATTTTCTCGCCGAGTTTTTGCGAAGCCGTTGCAAGCGCCTCAACTTTGGCATCAATCGCAGCCTTATCGGCACCACTCTTCAAGACCTCTTCGACTTCAGCGATGGCGGCTTCGATTGCTGTTTTTTCAGCGGCTTCGAGCTTATCACCGTACTCGGTCAAGGACTTGCGCGTGGCGTGCACCAGGCCATCTGCGCTGTTACGCGCCAACGCCAACTCAGCCATGCGGTGATCTTCCTCGGCATTCGCCTCAGCATCTTTCACCATACGCTGAATTTCTTCTTCGGTCAGTCCAGAGTTCGCCTTGATGGTGATCTTGTTCTCTTTGCCCGTGCCTTTATCTTTGGCCGAGACGTGAACAATACCGTTCGCATCAATATCAAACGTCACTTCAATCTGCGGTGTACCACGTGGTGAAGGAGGAATACCCTCAAGGTTGAACTCACCGAGCGTCTTGTTACCTGCAGCAATTTCACGCTCACCCTGGAACACTTTAATGGTCACGGCCGGCTGGTTATCATCAGCGGTCGAGAACACTTGCGAGTGTCGGGTCGGGATCGTCGTGTTCTTGGTGATCATCTTGGTCATCACGCCACCAAGTGTTTCAATACCAAGGGACAGAGGCGTCACGTCGAGCAACAACACATCTTTACGATCGCCAGACAACACAGAGCCCTGGATCGCAGCACCCGCTGCAACCGCTTCGTCGGGGTTCACGTCTTTACGTGGATCACGACCAAAGAACTCTTTGACCTTTTCCTGCACCTTAGGCATACGGGTCATACCACCGACCAAAATCACGTCGTCGATTTCACTGACCTTCACGCCTGCATCTTTAATCGCGATACGGCAAGGATCCATGGTGCGAGCGATCAGCTCTTCGACCAAGGATTCGAGCTTGGCACGCGTCATCTTGAGGTTCAAGTGCTTGGGGCCAGACGCATCAGCGGTGATGTAAGGCAAATTGATTTCAGTTTGCTGACTTGACGACAGTTCAATCTTGGCTTTTTCAGCAGCTTCTTTCAAACGCTGCAACGCCAAAACGTCTTTGCCCAAGTCAACGCCCTGCTCTTTCTTGAACTCAGCGATCACGTATTCAATGATGCGTTGGTCGAAGTCTTCGCCGCCCAAGAACGTATCACCGTTGGTCGACAACACCTCAAACTGTTTCTCGCCATCCACATCCGCGATCTCAATAATCGAGATATCGAACGTACCACCACCCAAGTCGAACACAGCAATCTTGCGATCGCCTTTTTCTGACTTGTCCAAGCCGAAGGCCAGCGCAGCTGCAGTGGGCTCGTTGATGATCCGCTTGACGTCCAGACCTGCAATACGGCCTGCGTCTTTCGTCGCTTGGCGCTGACTGTCGTTGAAGTAAGCAGGCACGGTAATGACGGCCTCGGTTACTTCTTCGCCCAAAAAGTCTTCGGCAGTTTTTTTCATTTTGCGCAAAACGTCTGCCGCGACCTGCGAGGGTGCGAGCTTTTTGTTTTGTGCTTCGACCCAGGCATCACCGTTGTCGGCCTTCACAATTTTGTAAGGCATCAAATGGATATCTTTCTGGACCGCGTCTTCTGTGAACTTACGTCCAATCAGGCGCTTAACGGCATAGAGCGTATTAGTGGGGTTTGTGACAGCCTGACGTTTCGCCGGCGCGCCGACAAGCGTCTCACCGTCTTCCATGTAGGCGACGATAGAGGGGGTCGTGCGCGCGCCCTCGGCGTTCTCAAGAATTTTGACCTGACCGCCGTCCATGACCGCCACACAACTATTGGTGGTGCCAAGGTCGATACCGATAATCTTGCTCATGGTGAATTACCTTTAAAGAAATCAGAATTTGGGGAATGCTTAAATGCTTTAGAGCTTTAAATACTTAGATGTTTTGTAATTGGGGGCTAATCGAGCAATTTCAAGCCTAAGACGAAACCGTGACTAGCGCAGGGCGCAGTACGCGCTCCGCGATCAAGTAGCCCTTCTGTAGGGTCTGCACAACCGTGTTGGGCTCTTGCTCGGCTGGTATGGTCGCAATCGCTTGGTGCTGATGCGGATCAAACTTGGTGCCTGCGGCAGGCGCGATTTCCTTCAAGTGATTTCGCTCAAAGGCACTCACTAACTGCTTGAGGGTCATTTCAATCCCTGCACGCATGTCTTGGGCGCTCTGCTCTGTCTGAGCAAGCGCTGCCTCAAGGCTATCCTTCACCGGTACAAGCCCTTCGGCAAACGACTCAATGCCGAACTTACGTGCTTTCGAGACTTCTTCCTGGGCGCGACGACGAACGTTTTCCATTTCTGCGTGCGCACGCAACGCCTGATCTTTCTGCTCAGCGAGCTGCGCCTGCGCGGCTGCCAAATCGGCATGTAACTGCTCAATGGGGTCGAGCGATTGGGCCTCAGCTTGGGCGGCCGGCTCGGACTGACCCTGAGCCGCGCTTTGCTCAGCCGACTTGTCGAGCGACGAATCGCCTGATGAATTGGCAGTCGGGTCTTGATGAGCGGTCATTGAATTTCTCCAGAAAATGCGTTGGTTGACACAAACTTGGGGGCAAACCCCCCAGATTCAAGGTCAAAAACTGCAATTTTTGGACAAATTCGAGTGGGTTTTAGGTCGATTTTGACTAAAAACTAATTAAAACTTTGGAAACAAGCAGAGCCAATCCAGACGGATGTGAGTAATTACTTATCCATCCGGACTTGCCAACCCTGCAACTGCGATTCAACCAAATCGGCTAACCCCACCATCCAGGCAGGATCATCGTTCAGTGCGGGAATATAACGAAACTGCTTACCCCCCGCATGCAGGAAGGTCTCGCGCACCTCGATACTGATTTCTTCAAGGGTCTCAAGGCAATCGGCCAAGAAACCCGGGCAGACGACATCGATCTCGGTCACGCCTTGTTGCGCCAGCTTTTCCAGCGTTGGCTCAGTGTAGGGCTCGAGCCACTTCGCCGGACCAAAACGGCTTTGAAAGGTGACTAAATATTGATCGTCGCTCAAGCCCAATAAAGTCGCCAAGGCTCGCGCCGTCTCGTAACTGTCCCGACAATAGGGATCCCCCCTGTCAACGCATTGACGCGGCAATCCATGAAAACTCATGACCAATTTCTGAGGGCGACCCTGCGCCTGCCAAAGCGCCGAAATTTTGTCTGCTAGCGGCTGCAGAAAGGCGGGGGCCGTGTGGAAACGTTTGATGAACCGCAGCGCGGGTTGATTACGCATACGTGCCGCCACGCGCATGACCTCATCGACCACCGTTGCAGTGGTGCTCGACGCATATTGTGGATACATCGGCACAACCAGAATGTGCTCGCAACCGCTATCGCGCAGGTTGAGCATCGCGTCTTGAATGGACGGCTTGCCATAGCGCATTCCCGTCTGAACTTGCACATCAAGCCCGCGCTCGGACAGGATACGTTGAACCCCTGCTGTCTGACGCTGCGTATAGACCAACAGCGGCGATCCGCCCTCCATCCAGATACTTTGATAGCGCGGTGCCAACTTGCGCGGACGCGCCATCAAAATCGGCCCATTCAAAATCGGCCACCAAAGCAGCTTGGGGATCTCGATGACGCGAGGATCGGAGAGAAACTCGCGCAAGTACTGACGAATTGCCGGGGCTGTGGGCGCCTCGGGGGTGCCGAGATTGACCAGCACCACACCTACGCGCGAGCGCGTAAGGGGTTCGGGCCACGACAAGAAACGCTTGCCATCGGCGCGTTCGCGCTTAGGTTCAGGCCAAAATCGCATGCTAATTCCGTTCGGAAGGGTGATGACTAAGCGCGCTCGAGAGCAAGCGCGCAGTGATATCGACAATAGGGATCACACGCTCATACGCCATACGTGTGGGACCAATGACGCCGAGTGTGCCAATGATATGGCCATCAATGCTATAGGGTGCGGTAATCACCGACAAATCCTCGGTGGGCACGAGTTCTGAGTCGCCCCCGATATAAATCTGCACACCCTGCGCACGACTGGAGACCTCGAGGAGCTGCATCAGATCGGTCTTCTTTTCAAAGAGGGAAAAGGTTTTGCGCAGGCGATCCATATCACCGGCGAGTTCGTTCACATCCATTAATTTGCGTTCGCCTGACATCACGACCGTTTCTCCCTCATCGGCAGCCTCTGCGCCAGCCTCGACGGCCGCCTGCATCAGGCGCGACATATCTTCTTGCAAACGCGCCAAGTCATGCGAGAGCGTCTGGCGTACTTCGGCACACGACTTTCCCGCAAAATTGTGATTAAAGAACTTAGCGGCCTCAATGAGCGCGGTGTTGGTGTAGTCACGCGGCGTCAACAAGATACGGTTCTGCACGTCGCCATCGGGGGTCACGATAATCAGCAAGATCCGTTTTTCAGACAAACGGATAAATTCAATTTGCCGAAATACCTGCGCCCGACGTGGCGACAATACGACCCCGGCAAACTGCGTCAGGCTCGAAAGCATCGAGGCGGCTGCGTTCACCGCCCGCGAGGGATCGGAGGCCGATTGCAAATCACGCACATTGGCTGTGGATACCAGCTCAAAGGGCCGGGCAGTCAGCATGGTGTCGACAAACAAACGGTAGCCGCGCGGTGTGGGGATCCGACCTGCCGACGTGTGCGGGCTATGAATCAGACCGAGCTCTTCGACATCGGCCATCACATTGCGGATTGTCGCGGGCGACAGATCAAAGAGCTTGGAGAGCGTGCGTGAGCCAACGGGCTGGCCGTCGTCGATATATCGTTCGATTAATGCTTTGAGAAGCGCGCGTGCACGATCATCCATGATTACCCTATTTTACCTTCCCCGACCCTATAATCGAATAGTTTTTCGACGATTAGGGCTCGCATGCACTTTCCCACCATCGCGCTTATCGGCAGATATCAGGACTCGGGCCTGCACGCCCCGCTGCGTGCGCTCGCGACCCTACTCGGTCAGGATGGCCGCAAAGTACTCATCGAAGCAGACACTGCCCGGCACACTGGGGTCACTGAGTACCCCACCGCAACGTTTCCACAAATTGGACAACAAGCCAGCCTCGCCATTGTGATGGGCGGTGACGGCACCATGCTCGGCGCAGCCCGCCATCTCGCGCCTTTCGATGTGCCCGTGGTCGGAATCAACCATGGACGGCTGGGTTTTATTACCGACATCCCCGTTGAGGCCGCCCAAGTAGCTCTAACCGATCTGTTGCAAGGTCGCTACGAAACCGAAAAGCGTATGCTCCTGAGCGCCACGGTTTGGCGCGGTGATCAGCAAATGTACGCAGCCACTGCGCTCAATGACGTCGTACTCAACCGTGCTGGCCGCGGCGGGATGATTGAGGTGCGCGTCGAGATCGACGGCACCTATATGTACACACAGCGTGCAGACGGAATGATCGTGGCTACCCCAACCGGTTCGACCGCGTACGCCCTGTCCTCTGCCGGTCCAATTTTGCACCCTGAAATCAGCGCGATGGTACTCGTGCCCGTTGCACCCCAAACACTCTCGAATCGCCCTATCGTGATCCCCGCAGATGGCGTCCTGAACATGACACTCACGGCCATGGGCCGCGTCGAGGCCGGTGCGAGCGTACATTTTGACATGCAGACGTGGTCTGACTTATTGCCGGGCGATCGCATCGCCGTGCAACGCGCCACACATACCATCCGTTTTTTACATCCAGCAGGCTACAACTTTTTTTCCACACTGCGTCGCAAGCTCGACTGGAACCGCATGCCAAGCTTCGGTAGCGAAGGGGATTAGCGCCCATGCTCCGTGCGCTGCAAATTCGTGACTTTGTCATTGTCACCCAGGCAGATATCGATTTTGCGTCTGGCTTTACAGTGTTCTCGGGCGAAACAGGTGCGGGAAAATCCATTCTGATCGATGCGCTTGCGCTCACCCTGGGAGAGCGTGCCGATGTATCTGTCTTGCGTCAAGGTGCCGAGCGAGCCGAGGTCAGCGCGATTTTCGATACCCCCACTGCACTGCAGCCTTGGCTCACCGAGCATGATCTGCACGCTGGCGACGAACTCGTCTTGCGTCGAGTGATTGACGC
>CAMBPA010000074.1 GCA_945869355.1 Bordetella parapertussis | reverse complement strand
AGGCTATTTAACCGCAACAGCCAGGGTGTGACCCTCACCCCTTCGGGTGAGGCGTTTTTACGTCACGCGCGATTGGTTTTGCGGCAAATTGACCACTTGCGTGGTGACATCCACGAGTACGCGCGTGGGATCAAAGGGCAGGTGCGAGTGTTGGCCAACACCACGGCCATGACGGAATTCATGCCGGCGGTCTTAAGCCGGTATCTGGCCTCGCATCCGGACGTAACGGTCGAGTTGCGAGAGCGCTTGAGCTATCTGGTCATTAAAGCGGTTTCTGAGGGATCCGCCGATATTGGTATTGTGGCGGGTCGTCCAGCATCTTCAGAACTGGAGTACTTGCCTTATCGTAAGGATAGGTTGGTGCTGGTGACGTCAGAGCATCATGCGTTTGGAGATCGAACAGAGGTTGAGTTCGCGGAGACCATGCGATACGAGTATGTTGGCTTGTCCGAATGGAGTGCGATCCATGCTTTTTTGATCCAAGCAGCCGATAAGCTTGGACATCCATTTCGGTTTAGGGTTGAGGTTGGCAGTTTTGAGGCGGTTTGCCGCATGATCGAAGCCGGTGTCGGTATCGGTGTCGTGCCAGAACTGGTTGCCAGGCGCTACGCGCAGCGCTTGAAGATAAAAATTGTGCGGTTGTCGGACGATTGGGCCGACCGTAAATTGCAAATTTGTGTCCGTAAGTTGGATCAGTTGCCCGGGTTTGCACGTGACCTTGTCAATATGTTGATTGAGGATGTTCCGCTTGCAGATTTGCAGGAACGCGAATGATGCTGACTTCGATTGTGTTGGCCTCGGGTAACGCGGGCAAAATCAAAGAATTTGAGGCGTTATTCGCACCGCTCGGCGTCACCTTGATCTCCCAAAAAAGCCTAAACATTCCAGACGCCCCTGAACCACATGCCACGTTCGTTGAGAACGCACTTGCCAAGGCGCGGCATGCGAGTGCGCAATCTGGTTTACCTGCGCTAGCCGATGATTCAGGGCTGTGTGTGCACACGCTCGACGGGGAGCCAGGCGTGCATTCCGCGCGCTATGCGCAAACGCTGGACGGTCCTCGCTCGGATGCTGCAAACAATGCGAAGCTGTTAAAGGTGTTGCAAGGTGTGTCGGATCGACGGGCTTGGTATGTGGCCGTCTTGGTGTTCGTCAAGCGTCCCGATGATCCTCAGCCAATCATTGCGCAGGCGACTTGGATCGGTGAGATTATCGATCAGGCTCGCGGAGAAAATGGCTTTGGCTACGATCCCTACTTTTACTTGAAGGAAGAGGCGCGTTGTGCTGCTGAACTGACGTCCGAGAAAAAAAATCGTATCAGCCATCGCGGCATGGCGATGCGTGAGTTGGTCAAGCAGCTTCGGCATGCTGGGATGCTTGCTTAATGGCGCGGGTGATTCCGATTCTGCCGGCCGGCTCTCTTGTTGGAACGAGGCCCGCAGCACGTACTTCACCGCCCGTGGGCTCATTGCTGACGACGCTGCCGCCCTTGTCCTTATACATACACGTTCCCTGGTGCGTGAAAAAGTGTCCCTACTGTGATTTCAATTCGCACCAAGCGCCTAGTGTGGTGCCAGAAGATCAATATCTTGACGCGTTGCAGGCCGATCTAGAACAAGCATTGCCAAGCGTTTGGGGTCGCCAAGTGCACACCGTCTTTATTGGCGGGGGTACGCCTAGTTTGCTCAGTGAGCGCGCCATGGATCGCTTGCTGTCCATGTTGCGTGCGCACCTCAATATCTGGCCCGATGCCGAGATCACGCTCGAGGCCAACCCCGGGACCGCCGAAGCGCAAAAGCTTAAAGAATACGGTCGCAGCGGTGTCAATAGGATCTCTTTAGGGATTCAATCCTTTGATCTAAAGCAATTAAAGGGGCTGGGACGCATACACGACGCCGACCAAGCACGCGCCGCTATTGAGATGGCCCAGACGGCTGTGCCGCGCGTTAACTTGGATCTGATGTTCGCCTTGCCGCAACAGACGCTGCAAGAGTGCCTACGTGATGCAAGAGAAGCGCTTTCGTTCGGCACGGAACACTTGTCGATATACCAGTTGACGATCGAGCCAAACACTGTATTTGCGAAGTTTCCCCCACCGCTGCCCGAGGATGATCTTGCTGTCGAGATGGAGGACGCTATCGAGGGTGCGTGCGGCGAGGCAGGGCTTGAGCGTTATGAAGTATCTGCCTTCGCTCGAGCGGGTGCCCGCGCGCGACACAATGTTAACTATTGGCAATTTGGCGATTATTTAGGGCTTGGGCCCGGCGCGCACAGTAAATTGTCGTTTCCAGATAAGATCGTTAGGCAGGCGAGGGTACGCAGTCCGGAGACCTGGATGCAGGCTGCTCTCGCGCATGACGGCTCGCACATCGCCGAGGCGCGCACCTTGGATGCGCAGGAGCTGCCCTTTGAGTTCATGCTCAATGCCCTTCGTCTGCGTGAAGGCGTATCGTCAGACCTGTACGCCGAGCGCTGCGGCCGAGCGCCTGCGGAGTTTGCGGGGATGCTTGCGTTGGCAGTAAAAAAAGGCTTGCTTACTGCAGCGGTTGATCGCTTCCAGGCGACACCTCTGGGCTGGAGATTTTTAAACGAACTCCAAGGTATTTTCTTGCATTAGCACTAATTAAGTGCATAAAATGCACTAAAGAAAAACATTTGCACTATATATGTGCAAATAAAAGCCCCGCTACAGGGATTCCTGACCGCCTTTATGCTGGCACAAAACTTGCTCAGAGTCTGTCAAGGTAAAATCGTACGCTGGTTCCCACCACAAATATTAGTCAGTCATTCCTTCTAATCCATATCCGGAGTCAATAATGACCACCTCTAAAGATGTTCTGAAGAAGATTGCCGAAGACGAAGTCAAATTTGTTGACTTTCGTTTTACGGACACCATGGGCAAAGAGCAGCACGTTTCTGTGCCAGTCAGCCAGATGGGCGAAGAAAAGTTTAAAGACGGTCACGCTTTTGACGGCTCGTCGATCGCCGGCTGGAAAGGCATTGAAGCTTCAGATATGTTGTTGATTCCTGATCCGGCTACGGCACACATGGACCCGTTCCGTGAAGAGTCGACCATGATCTTAACTTGCGACGTGGTCGAGCCCACTGACATGAAAGGCTACGAGCGCGATCCCCGTTCGTTGGCCAAGCGCGCAGAAGCCTACCTGAAGTCCAGCGGCTTGGGCGACACAGCCTATTTTGGCCCTGAGCCAGAATTCTTTGTTTTCGACGGCGTGACCTGGGGCGACGATATGTCCGGCTGCCACGTCAAGATCAAGTCCGAAGAAGGTTCCTGGTCGACCGGCATGGAATTCGAAGGCGGCAACTTGGCGCATCGTCCTAAAGTCAAGGGCGGCTACTTCCCCGTTCCTCCTGTCGATTCGATGCAGGACATGCGTTCCGAGATGTGCTTGTTGCTCGAAGAAGCCGGCATCCCTGTTGAAGTGCACCATCACGAAGTGGCAGGCGCTGGTCAGCTTGAAATCGGTACCAGGTTCAGCACGCTCGTGACGCGTGCTGACTGGAATCAGATCTTGAAGTACACAGTTCATAACGTCGCGCACGCTTATGGCAAGACAGCAACCTTCATGCCTAAGCCAATCGTGGGTGATAACGGTTCCGGTATGCACGTGCACCAGTCGATCTGGAAGGACGGCCAGAACTTGTTTGCAGGCAATGGCTATGCCGGTTTGTCTGAATTCGCGCTGTATTACATCGGTGGCATCATCAAGCACGCACGTGCACTGAATGCAATCACCAACCCTGGTACGAACTCCTACAAGCGTTTGGTGCCACATTATGAAGCACCCGTTAAGCTCGCTTACTCCGCGCGTAACCGTTCTGCTTCGATCCGTATTCCTTACGTTGCGAACCCCAAGGGTCGCCGTATCGAAGCACGTTTCCCCGATCCACTGGCCAACCCATACTTGGCATTCTCGGCCTTGATGATGGCGGGTTTGGATGGTGTGCAGAACAAGATCCATCCTGGCGATCCAGCAGACAAGAACCTGTACGACTTGCCACCTGAAGAGGATGCAAAGATCCCAACAGTGTGCAGCTCGCTCGAGCAAGCGCTTGAAGAACTGAACAAAGACCGCGAGTTCTTGACGCGTGGTGGCGTGTTCACAAACGAGATGCTTGATGCGTATGTGGATCTGAAGATGCAGGAAGTCAATCGTCTTCGCATGACGACACATCCTGTTGAGTTTGACCTTTACTACAGTCTCTAAACTGCCGACAAACTTGGGGTCGGGCCTCCCGGCCTGATACCCATGAACTCCGTTGAAGCCTTCGATCTACTCGCCACGACGGTTCTGTGTCTGAACCAGAACGGCGAAGTTGCGCAGGCTAATGCGGCGGCGGAAGTGATGTTTGGGCGATCCCGGCGGACCTTGATTGGGTTGCCGGCCGTCCATTTGTTTGAGCGCGATACAGCGTTAGAGCAGTCTTTTCGGCAAGCGTGCGCCGGGGAGGTAGACGACTGTCGACAGTTTGCGCGCACGCGTCGCGGCGCGGACTCTGTTGAGGTCGGTGTGACATCGGTCGCGCTCTTTGGTCGAGCTTGGGCTGCGCTGATTGAAGTCAAAGATATCGAACAACGTGTGCTCGTGGATCGTAGTATTCGTTTAGTGGATGAAATCGAAACGCAACACGAATTGTTGCGAAATCTTGCGCATGAAGTCAAGAATCCGCTGGGTGGCTTGCGTGGTGCTGCACAACTACTCGAGTCGGAGTTGCCCGATCCAGCCTTGCAGGAATACACCCAGGTCATTATTGCCGAGGCTGATCGCCTACAGGCTCTCGTGGACCGCTTGGCGGCACCGCAGCGCATGCCTGTGCAGTGGCAGTCCGTCAATATTCATGAGGTGTGCGAGCGTGTCTGTGCGCTTATACGCGCGGAGTTTCGTAGCGTGGTGTTGCAGCGTGATTACGATGCATCCATGCCAGAGTTTCGTGCAGATTCTGCCAGGCTCATGCAAGCACTTTTAAATGTCGTGCGCAATGCGGCGCAGGTGCTCACAGAATCAGCGCAGATCACCTCGCCACACATCACGATCAAGACGCGAGTCGCGCGTCAAGTTTTATTGCGGCATAAACAACATCGCATGGCTGTTGTCGTATCGGTCATAGACAACGGACCAGGTGTGCCCGAGACAATTCAAGACCGAATTTTTCATCCACTCGTGACCGGACGTGACGGCGGCACAGGCCTTGGCCTGAGCCTCGCGCAAGACTTCGTTCAGCAGCATGGTGGCGTAATTGAATTTGACTCGAAGCCCGGACATACCGAGTTTCGCCTGATGCTACCTATGGAGTCGTTATGAAACCTGTCTGGATCGTAGATGATGACCAGGCCATTCGCTGGGTGCTAGAGAAAGCGCTGAGCCGCGCTGGGATGGCTACAAGAAGTTTTGTCAGCGCAAACGACGTATCGACAGCTTTGCGGTCTGAAATACCCGCAGCACTGATCTCAGACATTCGCATGCCTGGCACAGATGGCTTTGAATTATTGAAGCATGTCAAGGAAAAGTATCCCGCGTTGCCGGTGATCATCATGACGGCGTTTAGCGATCTTGATAGCACTGTGACGGCTTTTCAGGGCGGGGCATTCGATTATCTTGCCAAGCCCTTCGATATTAATGAAGCCGTTGCACTGATTTCCCGCGCGGTGCAGGAACCGGAAGAGCAAGAGGCTTCGGTTGGTGTGGGGCGTTCGGATGTGTCGCAAGACAAGGGCATCCTTACTCAATCTTCGTCGGTCGCGATGCAGGAAGTTTTCCGGGCGATTGGAAGGCTGGCACAATCTAATGTCACGGTGTTGATTACTGGGGAATCTGGTACGGGTAAAGAATTAGTCGCCCACGCGTTGCATAGCCATGGTGCGCGTGCCAAGGGCCCTTTCATTGCCCTGAATACCGCTGCAATTCCTAGGGATCTGCTCGAGGCTGAGTTGTTTGGTCACGAACGTGGTGCCTTTACCGGCGCGAACGCTCTGCGACGAGGACGGTTCGAAGAGGCGAGTGGTGGCACGCTTTTCTTAGATGAAATTGGCGATATGCCGTTTGAGTTACAGACCCGACTGCTGCGTGTGCTTTCAGATGGTACCTTTTATCGTGTGGGGGGTGCGCAGCCCGTGAGAGTCGATGTGAGGATCGTGGCAGCGACACATCAACCTTTAGAAGATCGGGTGCGCGAAGGCAAGTTCCGTGAGGACTTGTTCCATCGCTTAAATGTCATTCGGCTGCGCCTGCCACCGTTGCGTGAGCGCCGCGAAGATCTGCCAGAGCTTACTAAACATTTTCTTGCCTTATCTGCTCGAGGCCTAGGTGTACCCGTCAAGCGGATTTCTGAGGGGGCAATGCAGGTGCTCGCGCAATTCGATTTTCCAGGCAACGTTCGGCAGCTCGAGAATTTTTGTCATTGGCTGACCGTGATGGCTCCCGGGCAGTCCGTTGGGGTGGTTGATTTACCCCCGGAGGTGCGCGCCGCACAATTGCCGAGTTCGACTAACCCAGTGACTGTCGGCGCAGGCGTGCAGCAGCAGAGCTGGCAACAACTGCTGGCCTTGGATGCGACGCAGCGTCTATCTCGCTCTGATCCCGAGGTATGGTCCGTGTTAGCGCAGCAATTTGAGCGAACCATTCTGCAGTCTTCGCTTGAAGTTTGTCGAGGCAGGCGAGTCGAGGCGGCAACGCGGCTTGGGATGGGGCGAAACACCATCACACGTAAGTTGCGTGAGCTTGGTATGGATGCGGGCGCCGCGGATGTGATTGCTTAGGGTTTGTGTA
>CAMBPA010000073.1 GCA_945869355.1 Bordetella parapertussis | reverse complement strand
TCCTTTAGCGGCAGGATTATTCTGGAAGCGAGCAAGCAATCTTGGTGCGGCGTTAGCAATTTTGTTCGGGCTCTCCACATGGATCATTCTGGAAGTGACCGGCATCGATGAGCCGGTGCAACCGCAAGTCTTTGGCGCCGTCGCAAGCTTGTGCGGAATGTTGGTTGGATCTTATCTGTCACCGAATCGGCATCTGCTCAGTCACTCGCACTAGTTGTTAGAGTGGGGTATCGTGGAGGTCCCTATACTCAGCTTCTAGCCATGACAGACCCCAGCCCCAACCCTATTGTCCAATTCGACGCATTAAGAGCGTTTATTAGCCGTGCTTTAGTCTGCGTTGACCTGCCTCTGCAGGATGCAGAGGTTGTCGCAAAGCTCATGGCGCAAGCCGATTTACAAGGCTCGGATGGGCATGGCGTTATTCGACTACCCCAGTACGTTAAGCGGATCCGCGCCGGTGGGATCAATACACGTCCGAATATTCGAGTTATCCAAGAGCGCGCAGCAATGGCGATTGTGGATGGAGATAATGCGGTGGGACACCTGGCGGTGTCACGGGCGGTGGATTTGGCAATTGAGAAGGCCCGGGTGGCAGGCGTGGCCTGGGTCGGTACGCGGAATAGTAATCACGCAGGCCCTGCATCGCTATACGCCCGGATGCCCGTAGCACACAATATGATCGGCCTGTACTTTGCAGTCGGTAATGCAAACCATTTGCCGGCCTGGGGTGGCATGGACATGCTGCTATCCACCAATCCCATTGCTGCTGCCATCCCCGCAGGTGTCGAGCCAGAGATTGTGTTGGATATGGCGACAACGGTTGCCGCTTATGGGAAAGTCAAAGCAAAAGCGAAGCGTGGCGAAATGATGCCTGAGGGCTGGATGATTGATCGCCAGGGCAAGCCGTTGCTAGATCCGAAGCGTTCAGAAGAAGGATTCTTATTACCGATTGGCGGCTATAAAGGCTACGGCTTAGCCCTGATTGTCGGTCTATTGGCGGGAACGCTACAAGGTGCGGCGATGGGTAAAGATGTTGTCGACTTCAATAAAGATAGTGTGACACCCACGAATACTGGGCAGGCGATACTCGTGATCAACCTAGAGGCATTTGGGGAAGTCAGTGTGTTCAAGTCCGCAGTGGATACCCTCGTGCAAGACATCCGGGCAAGTGAGCGCCTTCCCGGCGTAGACCGAGTTTGGTTGCCGGGAGAGCAGAGTCACGCGCGTCGTCAAGCTTATGGCGAACACGGGATTCCTGTGGCGAGTGCACTCATCACAGAGCTTGACGCGCTTGCGAAAGACCTTGGCGTGGAGCCGATGAAACTTAGTTAATGAAGCTATCGTATGTTTTACGAACAGACTACTTAAGGAAGACGACATGAAAAAAACAATCCAGACATTGTTACTAACGGCGGGACTTTGCGGTGCAGTCGCGCCGAGTTATGCCCAAGACTACCCAAACAAAGCGATCCGTATGATCGTTCCCTTAGCGGCAGGTAGTGCAGTCGATAATGCTGCACGCATTCTGACTGCGAAGATGGGACAGAATATGGGTCAAGCAATCGTGATTGAAAACATTGCGGGATCATCTGGCTTGATTGGTGCTGATCGCTTAGCGAAGTCAGCACCAGATGGATACACCCTTGGTGGAGTTAATGACAGTGTATTGACGATGATCCCACATATCTATCCCAATATGCCTTGGAACGCACTGAAGGATTTTGATCCGGTCTCGCTGGTGGGAACGATTGAATGGGGCATTGTTGTTCCTCCGAATTCGCCGTACACAACGCTTGCTGAATTGCTTGCTGCTGCTAAGGCGAACCCCGGGAAAATGAACTATGGTTCCGGGGGCAACGGTAGTCCACAGCACATTGCAATGGCCTTGCTGACGCAACGCGCCGGTGTCACGATGACGCATGTTCCCTATAAAGGAGCAACTCCGGCGGCAGTCGCTGCAGCGGCCGGCCAGGTAGATGTCTCTTATCAAGGTTTAGGTACGGTCACGGGTCTGATCGCTGGGGGTAAGCTAAGGTTGCTTGCCGTTTCGACGCCTGAGCGCTTGCCTCAATACCCTGATACTCCAACGGTATCTCAGGCGGGGACTAAAGACTTCCTGTTTAACTCTTGGTTTGCGATCGTCGCCCCGGCCGGTACGCCAAAAGACATTGTTGCAAAACTAAATGTTGAAATTCAAAAAGCGGTAGCTGATCCCGAGACTCGAAAAAAGATCGTCGACTTAGGTGTGACCATCCGTGGCACAGGTGCTCAGGAGTTCGGGGAAGCAACTAAAAAGCAGTACGAACTCTACGGAAAACTCATCCGCGACAACGGTATCAAAGCGGATTAGTCATCGACTATTTAGTTGCAAAGCGAGAAGCTGTTGGACCATAACATCACCGTCATCACAACCATTGCTGCGGCCTTTATTGCAGCCTTGTGTCTTGGGTTCCTCGCAGAGAAAATTAAAGTTCCTGCGCTGGTTGGGTATTTGGTGGCAGGCATTGTCATCGGCCCAGCGAATCCAGGGTTTAGCGCTGACACGGACATCGCCACGCAGTTGTCAGATATTGGCATCATGCTGCTGATGTTTGGTGTTGGTCTACATTTTTCTCCGGGCGAGTTGTTTTCTGTAAAACGTGTCGCCGTACCAGGCGCCTTGATACAAATGGCAGTGACCACATCGGTAGGGGCGGGAATCGCTTGGTTCTGGGGGTGGGGGCTTGCCCCGAGCTTGATCTTTGGGCTTTGTTTGGCCTGCGCAAGCACGGTTGTTTTGCTTAAATCCCTTGAGGTGCGCGGCGAACTTGACAGTATGGGTGGCCGTATCGCTGTGGGCTGGCTCATCGTGCAAGACTTGGTCACAGTATTGGCCTTAGTGCTGTTACCTCCGTTTGCAGCGATTATCGGAGGAACAAAAGCGACGACTGCTGCGGTAAGCACAGGCTCAACTTCGCTTTGGCTAACGGTTGGCCACACGTTATTACTTGTTGGCGCTTTCGTCGCGCTGATGTTTATCGTAGGTAAGCGAGTTTTGCCCTGGCTGTTGTGGCAGGTTGCCAAAACAGCCTCTCGCGAATTATTTACGTTGGCCGTTGTGACGACAGCAATCGGTATTGCCTTAGGGGCGGCGGCGTTTTTTAATGTCTCGTTTGCGCTCGGTGCCTTTGTGGCAGGCACTGTCATGCGCGAGTCAGAGTTTAGTCATCGAGCGGCCGAAGAGACACTGCCTCTGCGCGATGCGTTTTCGGTATTGTTTTTTGTGTCGATTGGCATGATGGTCGACCCAGCTATTTTTCTTGATCAACCAGGGCGCATACTCGTCGTGGTGATGGTGGTGATGTTTGTGAACTTCGCGAGCGCCGTCGCAATCGTGATCGCCAATCGTTATCCGTTAAGTACGGCACTCTCGATCGGAGCCAGCCTTGGGCAGATCGGTGAGTTCTCGATCATTCTGGCCGGACTTGCGTTGGGACTGGGCATTATTCAACCCGAGGTGATGAATCTTGTGCTGGCCGCAGTGTTGCTATCGATCGCATTCAACACCTTGTTATTCAAGGCAGTTGAACCCGCGCGACGCTGGGTGCTGAGTCGCTCAGCGGTTGCTCGAAGACTCGATCAACGCCAAGACCCTACGGCTGCGTTGCCTATGAGTACGGACCGTAAGTATTTAGAGGGGCAACTTGTTCTGGTGGGGTATGGGCGAGTAGGTAAACGAATCGGGCAAGCGCTTGTCGAGCGCTCAATTCCCTATGTGATTGTTGAGCAAAGTCGAGAGCGCGTTGAAGCACTACGGGAGGAAGGTTTTGCTGCGGTCTCGGGCAACCCTGGTGACCCCGGGGTGTTGATTCAAGCCCACATCGGGAAGGCGTCCATGCTTGTTATCGCGACGCCCGATACCGTGCATGTTCGACAAATGGTCGAGACAGCAAGATTATTGAATCCTTCGATCGAGGTCATCGTGCGCACGCACAGTGAAGACGAATCGGAGTTGCTCGCCGCAGACGGGTTTGGGAAAATATTTTTCGGGGAAGAGGAATTAGCAAAAGGGATGGTGCGACATATAGTTGATCGCTTCGCCCCAAAAGCATGATACCCCTATCCGTCAAGAACTAACGCGCTGGGCGCCGGTAATGAAGGATCTGGGTATCAGGGCTGACTAAGCAGCTGGGTTAGTTGAGCTTAATGCCGGACTCTTTAATGATGCGACCCCAGTTGGCGTAGTCTTTTTTGACAAAGGCGTCGAAGTTTTGCACTGTTCCACCAGCAGGAGCTACACCTGCAGATTTGAATCGCGCGATGACATCTGGGTCGGCTATTACGCGATTAAGTGCTTTATTGAGGGTTGCAATAACTGCAGGTGATGTGCCTGCAGGGGCAAATAAACCAGTCCAGATATTGAAGTCCATACCCTTTGCCACGGTTTCATTCAGCGTTGGGACGTCTGGGAATTCCGGCGACCGCTCACCGCTGGTGACTGCGACGGCGAGAAGCTTGCCGCTCTTAGCATGCGGAGCCAAGGAAGCAAGAGTGCCTATGTACACATCGACTTGGCCACCCATGACGTCTGTGATGGCTGGGCCAGCTCCCTTGTAGGGCACCTGAAGCAGATTGATATTCGCACGTTTCTTGAAATCTTCGCCAACGACGTGGCCAAGCGTGCCTAGGCCTGCAGTGCCCCAGCGTAAACCTTCAGCCGACTTCCCTTTTCTTACGAGATCTTGCGGTGTCTTGAGGTCTGACTTTGGAGAGGCACCAATGCCTGCAGGCGTCACTGAGACTTGAATGACTGGTGCAAAACTCTTGACGCTATCATAGGTGAGGTTGTTATACAGCCAAGGACCAAGCATCATATTGTCCGTTTGGCCCATCACAAGCGTGTATCCGTCTGCCGGTGTCTTCGATGCAAATTCAATCGCCAGGTTGCCGCCTGCGCCTGGTTTGTTTTCGACGATCACTTGCCAACCGGTTAGCTCCGCGAGCTTCGCACCGACAATCCTTGAGACGAAGTCTGTGCCACCGCCAGGAGGAAAGGGGCAGAGAATTTTGATAGGCTTGTCTGGGAAATTTTGAGCCGTGGCAGTCAGCGGCAGAACCGCCAAGAACATGGCGACTACAAGAGCCGACTTAACTAAGCTATTTAAGACGTTCATTACGTTCTCCGATTTTATTTTTTTATCAGAGTGGCTCAAGCCACTAAACATGCATGTCATACGGTAGGTGACCGGCACAAATCTGTCAAGCTAGTGAAACCCTATCTGCCGGTGACACCCCGACAGAAGGCGCTTTGATCACCGCTACCTATAAAGCCACATTGGGACGACTCGCCGCCGGCAATGGCGCGGCACATTGCGGCCTTATCGCTGTCGTTGATGAAGCCACACTGACTGGGTTGGCGCCCCGCGATGCCACGACACATTGCCTGTAGATCACTGTTATTAATGAAACCGCACTGACTTGGCTCTGAGCCTGCAA
The DNA here is from genome assembly GCA_945869355.1 of Bordetella parapertussis. GTDB lineage: Bacteria > Pseudomonadota > Gammaproteobacteria > Burkholderiales > Burkholderiaceae_B > Zwartia > Zwartia parapertussis_F. The sequence goes on along the minus strand of CAMBPA010000073.1, from coordinate 1,318 downwards.
TAGCACGGCATAAGGCCTGTTGGTCACCATTGTTAATAAATCCACACTGGCTCACTCCACCGCCTGCCACCGCTCGGCACATCGCCGCTTGATCGCTGTTGTTGATGAAGCCGCATTGGCTTGTGCTGCGTTGGGCGATGGCCCGGCACATTGCTGCTTGATCGCTATTATTGATGAAGCCACACTGACTACTGTTTTGAGCGAACGCAGTGTTGCTCAGGATCAGGAGCAGGCCAAGAAATAGTTTTTTCATGTTGGCGTGTGCTTGCGAAGAAAGGTGCGAGCATGTTCAACTGCAATTGGCACGCGATCTTTTGGCTCTTTCCAGGGGTAGATGCTGACCTCTGAGTTAGGGGCCAAGTTCGCGACTTCCATTGCAACAGCGTAAGGGTGAGGGTCTGAGTCGTCGGGCATGACGTGTGTCGGCGTCTGACAGTTTTTGACAAAATCCCTGGACACACTAAAGACAAAATCTGGATTAGCGCGATACATTTTTGTTAAAAATGCATCAACCATATCTATCGTTAAATCGGGACGGCTCGCAACAAGTTTAGGTCCCCAGTTCGCCATGTTGTTGCTATAAAACCAGTCAGGGATCGATGCGCGAAACCCACTGGGCTGCGCATGTACGGCGGCGATAATGCGGTTGGGTGCTCGCTTGAGCATATTCCAGATAAAGGGGCCACCAATACAAAAGCCCATGACTAAAAATTTATCAATGCCTAGATGGTCCATCAATCCTAGGTGATCGTCGGTGTAAGCGTCCCAGGGGCGATCAACTTCCAAAGGCCCCGTCGATTGTCCTGTATTGGCGTTTCTGCAGTCCAGCGTAATGCACCGATACTCGCTTTTGAATTCTTCCATCGCGTCGAAAGGCGAGTTGGTTGTGAAGAATTTTATCGTCGAGTTCAAACCGCCACCGGGGAGGATCAGAAGCGGGAAGCCAGAGCCGCGCTCTTCGTAGTGAATACGGACGTTACCTTTGGTGTAAAACGGCATGATACGTTGTCTCCGGTGATGGCGAATGTTTATTGTGTGTCGTGCAATGTCGTATTACGCTATTTTAGCGAGGCCCCCGATATGCGAATGATTTCGGACCATCTCGTTGACTCGGCCGCAATGAAAGTCTGAAACTCTTTCGGGCTATTAGAGACTGGCACCAAGCCCAGTCCGCTAAAGCGTGCTTGAATTTCATCTGAACGTAGTGCTTTGATTAGAGCGGCATTTAACTTATTGACGATGGCCGCGGGCGTGCCAGCCGCGACTACCACACCGTACCAATTATTCACGTCATAATTTTTGACGCCAGCCTCGCTGA
>CAMBPA010000072.1 GCA_945869355.1 Bordetella parapertussis | reverse complement strand
GTGAAAGAGTGGTCTGCAAATTATCGACGGTGATGGGTGTAGTTTGGTCTTTCCAGACCCAATTTAGAACCTCAAGCGCCTGTGGACTCAAGCCCGCGCACAGTTTCCTGGCCTCAGAGATCGGCACGAGTGCTGCGCGCCCACGCTTTAGACTCCCCTTAAGCCAGCTAGAGATCAGACTGAATGCGATTAAGACGAGGATGAAGGCTATCGCCCACCAAAAATATTTTTGGTACTGCATGATGAAATCCACGACAGTCTTGCCTAAAATTTCGGCGAGGCCTGTGACATGTAGGCCGAACTCGAGCCAGGACTTGCCTTGTGCAAGGATTGTTTGGACAAAAAAGAGCGTAATTGCCGAGATGGTGAGCACTACGGTGACGCGTATTAACAGCCTTGGTAGCGCAAGGCGCAACAAGGTGTTACCAAGTAAATAGGCGTCTTTTCGCAGGTCGGGGGTGTTTTGTGTGATCATCATGCAAAATATTGTACCTATGAGCCGCAATTTTCTCGAGCTTCGTCTAGGCCAGAGCCTGACATTAACCCCCGCGCTGCAACAGTCCATCAAACTGTTACAGCTGTCGGCGCTTGATCTCGAGGCCGAAATAGCCCGTGCATTGGCTGAAAATCCGCTACTTGAGCAGGAGGGTGAGGGTTTGCAAACCCCAGCGGCCGCGGCAATCGCTCACTCAGGGGATGGGCCCGTTTATGAGGGGGATGCGAAGGAACAAGCGCAGGCAGAGGCAGATTTTGCCTCCGACGAGCGTTATGACGATAGCCGCCCTTCCGAGCGGGATCGCGTCGAGTTTTCGTCAGAGCCTCGCGCTTCACGGGACGATGACTTTCCGGACCGCCCAGAGACTGCACGCGAAAGTAATTTGCGTGAACACTTGCTGAGCCAGTTAGGAACAACGCGATTAAGCCCTAAAGACGCTGCGTTGGTTGAGCTGTTGATTGAGGAGCTCAACGAAGACGGCTTTCTTGCTTCGCCGCTTGATGACATCGCGAGCTGGATGAAGCCAGAGTTGGGCATCGAGGCAGAAGACTTCAACGCGCCCTTGCGGATGTTGCAATCGTTTGATCCGCCGGGCGTCGGTGCGCGCAGTCTGGCGGAATGTTTGGCGTTACAGGTGCAGTGTGCAGAGCCGGACAGATTTCCAGAATTATCAGATACACGGATTCTAGCGCTTGCCCATGCGCTGTGTGAGCGGCATCTTGCCGTGCTTGCAACAGGCAACATGATGAAGCTCAGAGAGCTACTTAAGTGTGAGCCCGAGGAGCTGCGTTGCGTACACGCAGTGATCCTGCGGTTGAATCCTAGACCAGGAAGTGCATGGAATAAACCAGCAGCCGACTTTGCCGTACCGGATGTCATTGTGCGCAAAACGAGAAAGGGTTGGGTGGCTTCGTTAAACCAGTCCATCATGCCCAAGTTGCGAGTCAATGCGCTTTACGCGGAAGCGTTAGGCAGTCCGCGCGGCGGGGCAAATAGCGCACTGCACGGACAACTACAAGAGGCGCGCTGGATGATACGCAACGTCGCGCAGCGTTTTGAAACGATTCTGCGCGTATCCGAAGTGATCGTGCAGCACCAACAGAGTTTTTTTTCAAAAGGCTGGGCTGCCGTTAGACCACTGACACTCAAAGATGTGGCGGGCGAACTGGGCATGCATGAGTCGACGGTATCCCGCGCGACGACGCAAAAATTTATGGTGACACCTTTTGGCACGGTGGAATTAAAGCGGTTTTTTAGTACAGGACTTGCAACAGAAGGTGCCGAGGCGACCTCATCGACTGCGGTGCAAACGCGCATACGCGTTTTAATTAGTCAGGAAGACCGCAATCTGCCGTTGTCCGATAGCCAGCTGGCAAAATTATTAGATCAGGATGGCATCACGATCGCTAGACGGACTGTTGCGAAATATCGGGAGTTATTACGGATACCGACCGCGCCGTTGCGCAAGTCGCAGGCCGGCATTGGTTAGAGCAGGTGTGTTGGTTAGCCGCCGATGGGAGGCTCTGCGTTGACCGCAGGGCAGTCTGCTACTTTTCCCCAGGCATTATTGGGTGCGCAATGCCTATTGCGCGCATTTTGTATGCAGCTTGGACGTTGGAAAAAGCCTTGTTTAGCGCATTGATCCAACTCTTTTTTGAGGGCTTGTTGCCAAGCGCCGCCAAGAGGCGCGGGGATAGCGCCTGTATTGGCTGGGGGTGTTGGTTGCGGCTTCGCACCGCTGGCAACGCCACGTAAACCAAGATCTACGGTTGCGATATCTCTTGGCCCTGTCGGCAAGCCACGCCCGGCGGCACTCGCTTCGTAGTCGCGACGCTCTGAACTTTTTTCTTTGTTCTCGTCATCGTCGTCATCGTCATCGGATTTCTTACCGCTTGAATTAGCATCTTCATACGAAGCGATGACAGCCTCAATAGTCCATTCGATTGGAGCCATCTCGCGTGGGACGCCAAGCGTGCCATCTATGCGTGGCTGGGGCGGAGGTGGGGCAAGAGGTTTGCCATCGGCATCAAGTAGCGCAGAGGGGCCCGTAGAGGGCGCCGAAGTGACTGAAAGAGGTGCTTGCGCGACGAGCCATGTTCCCAGGTGTGTCCCACCCTGCCAGGCCCCAATGCCAGCAATAAGCAAAATTAAGAAGAGGATGCGCCAGGACATAGAGATTTTTGGGAGCGGAACGTTAAACCTTGTCGGCGAAGACCTGGCCACCGTGTTCACGCATTGCATGAAAACGAATCGCAGGATAACGCTCTTCGGCGACCCGCAACTGTGCAATGGATGAAACAAGAAAGGCTGGTGCTTCGACGACATCATAGGCGATATGACCAGCATTCGCATCGATGAATTTACGCAATTCTTTGGGGTCTTCGGCGGTGATCCACCGTGCCATGTTGTAGCGGGAGGGCATCAGTCTGGCTTCAGCCCCATATTCGGCCTGCAAGCGATGTGCGACCACTTCAAACTGGAGTTGACCCACTGCGCCAAGTAGTAGTGCGCCACCTGCTGCCATGGGGCGAAACACTTGGATTGCGCCCTCTTCCCCGAGTTGCAACAGACCGGTACGTAATTGTTTTGTACGCAGAGGGTCTTTGGTTTCGACGGCCTGAAAGAGCTCAGGCGCAAAGAAGGGCAAGCCTGTGAAATGCAGCGCTTCACCTTCTGTCAGTACATCCCCAAGATGCAGGATGCCGTGATTAGGGATGCCGATGACATCGCCGGCGTAGGCTTCATCGACAAGCTCGCGGCGTTGGGACAAAAAGGAGACAACGTTGTTTGGACGAATTTCTTTGTTGTTACGAGAGACCTTTAGACGCATGCCGCGCTCAAAGCGGCCAGAGCTCACGCGCACAAAGGCAACACGATCGCGGTGCGCGGGATCCATATTGGCTTGTACTTTAAATACAACACCGGTGAACTTCGGCTCTTCGGGATGAACGATACGCTCTAGTGCTTGACGCGACCCAGGAGGGGGCGCCTGATTGACCAAGGCGTCAAGGACCTCTTGCACACCAAAGTTATTAATGGCAGAGCCAAAAAAGACAGGGGTTTGCTTGCCCGCTAAAAACGCAGCGCGATCAAAAGCGGGAGCTGCCGCTTGAATCAGCTCGATTTCGCCTTTTGCTTGTTCGAAAGCCGCGCCAAATCGCATGGCGATTTCTGGGTTATCTAAACCGTCAATAAAATCATCGCCGCTGTCATTGCGACGTTCTTGTCCGGCTCGAAACAAGCGCATTCGGTCGCGTTGGATATCAAACACGCCACCAAAGGCTTTGCCCATACCGACAGGCCAAGAGAACGGCACAGCCTCCATGCCGATGTGTTGTTCGATTTCTGACAGTAGCTCGAGCGGGTCGCGGACTTCGCGGTCCATTTTATTAATGAACGTAATGATCGGCGTGTTGCGCGCGCGGCAGACCTGCAGCAAACGAATGGTCTGAGGCTCTACACCATTCGCTGCATCGATCACCATCAGCGCCGCATCCACAGCGGTTAGGACGCGGTACGTGTCTTCAGAGAAGTCTTGGTGCCCGGGCGTATCAAGTAGGTTAATCACGCAGTCGCGGTACTCCATCTGCATGACGGAGGACGCCACGGAGATGCCGCGTTGCTTTTCGATTTCCATCCAGTCGGAAGACGCGTGACGCGATGCTTTACGCGCCTTGACACTGCCGGCGATCTGAATCGCACCTGCGAAAAGTAGTAGCTTTTCGGTAAGCGTCGTTTTACCCGCGTCGGGGTGAGAGATGATGGCGAACGTTCTGCGTCGCGCGACTTCTACTGGAATACTCATGGTGGCGGATTTTACAGGCTGAGCGCGTCAGCCTGTATGCGTGCATTTACTTGTTGAAAAGAGCCGGACGGCGTGGCCGATTGGTTGAAGCAGGTGCTCCCGACCCGGTACGCGTTGGTGCACCGGCGCTTCGTGGTGCACCAGCATCAGAGCGGGCACTTGAGTGCGGCGCGCGTGCGGAGCCAGAGCCCTCTCGGCGCGTTGCCTGGCCGGCACCCTGCCCTGGCCGGCCTGAACCCGATCCGGCTGAACCGCCGGGACGAGCAGAGCGTTGCGGTGGGCGACGTGGTGCGTCGCGACGACCTGCTGCACGTGCGTCGTCGTTTGCGCCGAGGGACGAGGCGGGCGATGCCGTCCATCCGGTAGGCGCAGGTAATTGAGGGATCTGCTTCTTGATCACGCGTTCGATTGCCTTGAGGTATTTGATTTCGCTGGAATCGACTAATGAAACCGCTGAACCCGCAGCACCCGCCCGCCCAGTGCGACCGATGCGGTGTACGTAATCTTCGGGGATGTTGGGCAGCTCAAAGTTAACGACCTGCGGAAGCTGATCGATATCGAGGCCGCGTGCCGCGATGTCGGTAGCGACCAATACGGCAACCTTACCCTTTTTGAAATCGTCGAGCGCGCGTGTACGTGCGGCCTGGCTTTTATTGCCGTGGATCGCTGAGGCAGATAGTCCGTCTTTGACGAGTTTCTCGGCGAGCCGATTGGCACCGTGTTTTGTACGGGTGAACACGAGCACCTGATGCCAGCCGCTTTCGCGAATAATGTGACTGAGGATATCGCGCTTGTGCGCTTGGTCGACGATATGAACGGTTTGATCGACGCGCTCAGCCGTCGTGTTACGTGCTGCGACAGACACTTCGCTTGCGTTATGTAAAACGCCTTTTGAAAGCTCGCGGATCTCGTCTGAAAATGTGGCCGAGAACAGCAGGTTCTGACGCTGACGCGGCAACATGGCCAAAATTTTGCGGATGTCGCGAATGAAGCCCATGTCGAGCATGCGATCGGCTTCGTCAAGCACCAAGATCTCTACGCCAGACAAATCGACGGTGCGCTGTTGGCAGTGATCAAGCAGACGTCCGGGTGTTGCAACCAAAATGTCGATGGGCTTGCGCAGTGCTGAGATCTGCGGATTGATGTTCACCCCACCGAAGATCACCATGGAGGAGATCTTGGTATGTACGCCGTAGGTTTTAACGGATTCTTCAACCTGTGCGGTGAGCTCGCGCGTGGGGGTGAGAATCAATACACGAGGACGACCGGGTTTGCGCAACTCAATCGGTTTAGCCAACAACATGTGCAGAATGGGTAGTGTGAAGCCGGCGGTTTTGCCGGTTCCTGTTTGTGCTGCAGCCAACAGGTCTCCACCCGCGAGAACGCGCGGAATGGCTTGGGCTTGAATAGGGGTGGGCACGGTGTAGCCAGCATCAGCGATTGCGCGCAAAAGGGAATCAGCCAACCCGAGGTCAGCAAAGGTAGTCGTAGTAGACAAGAGAACAGCTCCATCGTCATGCCGGCCCACAAGTCAATGTGGACTCCAATCGGGGCAGACGAACAGGGAGTAAAAACGCCTTGGAGGCGAGCGCCCACAGAGTTGGGGCTTAGCGCGGCACGAGGACTGGAACGTTGTGCCGTGGCGTTATTGTACGCTACCCTTGGCGACTACGCCAGCTTTGCGACGTTGATTAGCGGCTCACCCCGGGCGAAGTGTCCAACGTTTTCAAGAAACTTCTCGGCCATACGTTGCAAAATCGCATCTGAAAACCCCGCTGTGTGCGGCGTGCAAATTACATTAGGCATATCCCACAGGGGAGAGTCAGGTGATAGGGGTTCTTGCGCGAACACATCGAGATAAGCGCCCGCAAGACGACCATTTTGCAAAGCATCAATCATAGCGAGCTCGTCGATCACCACACCGCGTGAAATATTCACGATATGTGCGGAAGGCTTCATGAGACCGAGCGCCTTGGCAGAGACTAAGTTTGTTGTGAGGGCGGTCAGCGGGCAGGCAAGGACAAGCCAATCCGTTTTAGGTAAGACAGATTGAAAGTCAGCAAATGAGACAACGGGAATATCAGGGATAGTCGAACTGGCCGATTGTCGAACCACAATGATTTTTAAGCCGATCGCACCGAGCCATGCAGCAAGCTTTTGGCCAATGGGGCCCCAGCCAACGATTGTTGCTGTCTGCCCTTCGAGCTCCGGAGGTTGACCGACCTTGAAGAAAGGCTCCCAGGCATGCGCGCGTTGAGCCCTTGCAAGTTGAGGAAAGCGACGGCCCAAAGATAACAAGCCCGTTAAGGCGGTTTGTGCAACGATGCCCGCACTTGCACCGGACGAGCTTGTGACCGTCACACCACGCGCCATGAGGTCGAGAAAGATCTGGCGATCAACGCCGGCGGAGTGAATGTGCACCCACTGCAGCGCCTTGGAGTGACGCATCGCGTCGTACTCGTATTGCGTTTCGGGGAAGATGTGATGTTTCGTTGACGCTGCGGTCACATCGCGCGAAATAAAACAAATATCCGCGTCGGCGGTGCCGTCATGCATTTGCTTTGCCGTGACC
>CAMBPA010000071.1 GCA_945869355.1 Bordetella parapertussis | reverse complement strand
GAGTGTTAGCGGGTGCATCGCCTCGTCCATACGCAGTCCATCGCGATACGGCCACTCCACTGACCGGGTGCGCACACCGGGCATATTTTTGGGTTGCACATCAGTAATGAACTCAACAAATTTTGCGTTCGCGGTGGGCTGCACCTGCTTGATCAGCTCGGACATGGAGTAGCCAATCCAAGGAATCGCCATGGACCAACCCTCTACGCAGCGCATGCGATACAGACGCTCTTCGAGAGGCGCAAGCTTGCGCAAGTCGTCCAGATCGAACGTCTTGGGTGCTGCGCACTCACCTTCCACGCGCAGTTTCCACGGCGTTGTCTGAAGCGTGTGCGCGTACTTCGCGGGATCCGCCTTATCCGTGCCGAACTCAAAAAAATTGTTGTAAGTGGTCGCGTCCTTTTCGGGCGTCACTTGCTCCATCAGCACATACTTTGGCGACCGCTGCGCATCAAGCTTAGCCAGAGCAGCCGCACTCGCCAACGCCGACCAACCGCCTAAGGCGCCCGTCGCGAATGTAGCGCCAGTCGCCTTCATCCAGTGCCTGCGGCTCTGCCAGACTTCTTCAGGCGTGATTTCTGTAGAACGAATACGGGGGAAACGGTAGCTCGACATAACGGCCTCCGAAAAAGATTAAGTGCGCCCAAGCATTAGCCGCAGCGCGAATCAACGATGCCTAGGATTATCACGCAATTTAGATAATCCAACGCGCACCAGAACAGAATAACCCTTCAGCAACGCAGGATTGGCAAGTAAACGGTCGACACCCTACACGCGCTCAAGTAAATATTCTTTCAGGGTAGAAACATCTGGAACGATTGCATGGTGGGGACAGGCGCGTAGCTCATCGGCGGGATGCGCGCCGTAGGAGACCCCCAGGCCGTGCACACCAGCATTCGCCGCCATCTGCAAATCATGAGAGGTATCACCCACCATGACAACCCGATGTGGCTCAACAACCATCTCATCCATCAACTCATACAACATGCCAGGATGCGGTTTGCCAAAGGTCTCATCAGCTGTTCGCGTCGCTTCAAAGGCAGCATGCAGCGAGGTCGCCGTGAGGGCGCGATTCAAGCCAACGCGACTCTTACCCGTTGCCACGGCCAAGCGAGCACCCGCAGCCTGCAACTCGGTCAACATCTCAGGGACGCCATCAAACAGCCTTAACTGCGTATCGCGCGAGAGATAATGATGGCGATAGCGTTCGAGAAACAGCGGCTCTAGCGATTTAGTCAGATCAGGTACCGCGCGACGCAGCGCGGGCTCTAAGGACAAGCCAATGACCCAAGCCGCCTCGGCCGCTGTGGGGACGTTGAGCTCGAGATCACGGCATGCTCCCTGAATCGCCGACACAATGCTGTGCGTTGAATCCATCAACGTGCCGTCCCAATCAAACACAATGACCGAATATGGTTTCATTGCTGCTCCAACTTTTGCAAGATTGTTGCGCAGACCGCAGGGAGTGGCGCGACCAGAACGAGGGGTTCCTGCGTCAGCGGGTGGGGAATATCCAAGCGGTGTGCATGTAAAAACATTCTATTAAACCCAAGCTTCGCGAATTTAGCGCGTGTCTCGTCGCGACCATATTTGTCATCGCCCACAATTGGAAACCCCGTTGAGGCGAGATGCACCCGAATCTGGTGGGTGCGTCCGGTGCGCAACTCGGCATCGACCAAGCTGTAGCCATTAAAACGCTTTTGTGCGCTCACGATCGTGTGTGACACCTGACCGTCGGCCTCAACTTTGACACGCCGCTCGCCCGTTTGTGTTGTCCATTTGGTGAGAGGCAGCCGAATATGCTGCCGCGCATTCACCCAATCGCCCTCGACCAAAGCTAAATAATGCTTACTTCCTTTGCTCTCACGAAACATTTCATGCAAGGACAACAAAACATTTCTCTTTTTGGCAATGAGCAGTAAGCCCGAGGTATCACGATCAAGCCGATGGGCAAGCTCAAGAAAGCGCGCCTCAGGCCGCGCCGCGCGAAGCGCCTCGATCACGCCAAATGACACCCCGCTTCCACCATGAACGGCGGTACCTGCTGGCTTATCGATCACCAGCAAGCCTTCGTCTTCAAACACGATCGGGAATTCTGACCCAGGAACGATGCGCTTCTCATCGGGCGTGGGGACACGAATGGGGGGAATCCGCACAATATCCCCGATATGAATACGGGCGTCAGGCGCCGCTCGCCCCTTATTCAGCCTCACTTCTCCGCCGCGCACCGCCTTGTAAATATGACTTTTGGGCACACCTTTGCACAGCCGCATCAGGAAGTTATCCAGACGCTGCCCATCGTGTTCTTCGGTGACTTCAACCAGTCGAACTGCCGGCGCCTGCGGCGCGCTCACTTTAGGTGACGTCGGGGTCAAAACTGAGGATTCTTTGCGCATGGCCAAAAGCGGCTTATAATCGAACAAGCCTTAAAGGGATTAAGAAAGCGTGGTTAAGACGCCCTCTTGCGTCCTAAAACGTTGAGATGCATCGAATTTTCGCGTCTCCGTCTGGATTGCGGACTGCATTGTACCGCTTGCCTTCCTGATTCCTTCGGGCTACTGGTCGCCGACAAGACCGGGATGCGCTCTATGCGCGCTGTTGCGACGTTTTTACGTTTCGCCCGCGCTCCAAGTGCATGCCCCTCGCGTCGCGCGCGATACTTATCAAAAGAGCAAGAATCCGTCCTAATCCCTGCACCAGGCGTGCGAAACTTACCCGCCTGATGTTCTCAGCATCCTTTTATGTCAACCACTACCGTGATCCTGACCTCTCTGCTGAATGAACCCCGCGCCTATAGGCGCAACGTGCTGGTCTAAAGACCTTTTCTTCGCGCGCGCCTTTTTGGTGTGCGCTCGCTTCCTTGATTCAGTGTTTCGCAGCCAGTAGTGCGTGGCTGCGCGCCGTGGTACGGCGCGCCATTTAAACGGAGAAACCTCTCATGAAGCGCATGTTATTTAATGCAACGCACCAAGAAGAACTACGCGTTGCGATCGTCGATGGACAAAAACTCATCGACCTCGATATCGAAATCGCCGGCCGCGAACAGCGTAAAGGCAACATTTACAAAGGCGTCATTACCCGCATTGAACCTGGCCTTGAAGCCTGTTTCGTTAACTACGGCGAAGATCGCCACGGCTTTCTACCCTTCAAGGAAGTGGCGCGCACCTATTTCAAAGAAGGCGTCGACGTCCGGACCGCACGCATTCAAGACGCGCTGCACGAAGGCCAAGAACTCATCGTTCAGGTCGAAAAAGAAGAGCGCGGTAACAAGGGTGCCGCCCTAACCACCTTCATTTCGTTGGCAGGCCGTTATTTGGTTCTGATGCCTAACAACCCACGAGGCGGTGGTGTGTCACGCCGCGTCGAGGGCGAAGAGCGTCAAGAGCTGCGCGAAGCGATGGACCAGCTCACCATTCCCCCAGGCATGAGCATTATTGCTCGCACCGCCGGTATTGGTCGTAACGCCGAAGAGCTCCAGTGGGACATGTCCTACTTGATGCAGCTCTGGACTGCCATCGATGGTGCCGCCAAGGACAACCCAGCGCCCATTCTGATTTACCTTGAATCCAGTCTGGTCATTCGGGCCATCCGGGATTACTTCTCGCCAGATATTGGCGAAATCCTGATCGACACGGACGATATCGCTGACCAAGCGACCGCATTTATGAGCGTGGTGATGCCGGATAACGTCGAGCGCGTCAAACGCTATCGCGATGACGTCCCCTTGTTCTCACGCTTCCAGATCGAGCACCAGATCGAAACCGCGTACTCACGTACCGTGGATCTGCCTTCAGGCGGATCGGTTGTGATTGATCACACGGAAGCGCTCGTCGCGGTGGACGTGAACTCCGCGCGTGCCACACGCGGTGCCGATATCGAAGAAACCGCTCTGCGTACAAACCAAGAAGCCGCCGACGAAGTCGCCCGCCAGTTGCGTCTGCGCGACCTCGGTGGTCTGATCGTGATCGATTTTATCGACATGGAAGACACTAAAAACCAACGCGCGGTCGAAAATCGTTTGCGTGATGCGTTGCACTTTGACCGTGCCCGTGTCCAAATGGGCAAGATTTCACGCTTTGGCTTGATGGAACTCTCGCGTCAGCGTCTGCGTCCCGCCCTCAACGAAGGCTCGCACATCACTTGCCCGCGCTGTAACGGCACCGGCGTGATCCGCGATGCAGAATCCAGTGCGCTACAAGTGCTGCGACTGCTGCAAGAAGAAGCCATGAAAGAAAACACAGCAGCCGTGCACGCGCAAGTGCCCGTCGATGTCGCGACTTTCCTGCTCAACGAAAAGCGTTCGGACATCACAAAGATCGAATCACGACTCAAGGTCAACTTGATTCTGATCCCCAACCGCCATCTCGAAACGCCGCACCACCACATCGAACGCTTGCGTCACGACGACCCACGTTTGGAAGACATCAAAACGAGCTTCGAGTTAGTCGATGCTCCGTCTACCGACATGAGCTGGGCGCCGAAAGAGCAAGAAGTGAAGTCCAAGCCAGAAGCGCTGGTGAAAGGTATTACACCGGCACAACCTGCGCCTGTCTCCTCGACATCAGCCAAAAAAGCGGATGCGTCAGAGGATTCACCTGGGTTCTTCAAACGATTGTTTGGTTGGCTGTCGGGCGGCTCTTCAACAGAGAAGAAGACCGAAGAAGCCAAACCTTCCGAGTCGCGCGAGCAACGTAGTCGCAATGGCCAAAATGATCGTCGCGGCGGAAACCGCGGCGGTCGTGGACGTCGTCCAGATAATCGCAACGAAGCGCGTGGCGATGGACGCACCGGCGGTAATGAGGCTGGTGGTGGACAGCAGGATAATCGCCGCCCGGCGCGTGACGACGAACGTAGCGCGCAAGCGCCGCGGGCAGACGGCGACGAGCAAGGCGGTGATGACAACGGCCGTAATGGCGGGCGTAATCGTCGTCGCGGCGGTCGCAATCGTCGTGATGAAGGTCTGGATACACGCAATGAGCAATCTGCTGTTGACGGCCAACAAGCTGAAGGGACTGCGCAACAGAGCGAACGTCGTGTGCCGCAAGGGCCTCGCCCCGCAGGTAACCGCGCCACAACCTCTGACGAGCAAAACACTCTGCAGCAAGGCGCACCGGCAACTGGCTACAACGATGAGGATGGCGACCAGTCTGATCCAGAACGCAAACGCCGTCGTCGTCGCAGCCGTCGTGGACGTCGTGGACAAGATGAGGGCTCAACGTTCGAGAACGATGGTCAGAGTCAGAGCGCACCGATGCAACAGACAGACAGCGCGCCTCTTCAAACGCATGCTACGCCAGCGCCGCAGCTTACTCAGCAAGACGATCGCAACTTTGGGCATACGTCCACACCGGGGCTTTCAAACGCACCGATGCAATACGTCGAACCTGCTAGCGCTGCAACTCCTTCAACTACAGCACCAGCAACTGCTGCACCCGCAGTGGCACCTGTACCGACGCCCTTAGCAACGTCGTCAATTACACCAGCGCCGGTGGCAGCACCTCAGGTAACCGAGCAGGCCGCTTCACCTGTCGTTGCGCCACCTCCGGTTGCAGCGCCCGTGCAAGTAACTGTTGCAGCACCTGTTGCAGCACAGCCGATTATCACCCCGGCGCTTGATACAGCAGCCTTGCACGCGATTGTGCAATCTGCTGGTCTGCAATGGATTGAAAGCGATCAGGCACGTGTTGCGACAGCGATGGCAAACCAGGTCGTCGTACCGTTACAGCTCGGACGCGCACCCAAGCCTGCAGCGGTCGTATCAAACGAACCGCTCGTGCAAGTTGAGACGCACGTCTAGACGAAGCTGATCCGTCCTGCAGCCACGGCTGCAGACATAAAAGCAAAAGAGCCCTGCCGAAATTCGTCAGGGCTCTTTTTTGTGTTGCGCAATCTCAGCCTCAAGCGAGGCCAGCTATTCGTTAAGCAGCTACTACGTCCGCCGCTTGGTTTGTCATGATCGCCATCAGGCGAGCGAGCTCTTCACGCAACTGGCGGCGATCGAGCACCATATCGATCGCACCTTTTTGCTGCAAAAACTCTGATCGCTGAAAGCCTTCGGGAAGTTTTTCACGCACGGTTTGTTCGATCACACGCGGACCGGCAAAACCAATCAACGCCTTGGGCTCGCCAATCACCACATCGCCCATGAAGGCGAAGCTCGCAGAAACGCCACCCATGGTTGGATCGGTCAGCACACTGATGAAGGGTAGTTTTGCTTGCGCTAACTGAACGAGCATCGCGTTGGTTTTTGCCATCTGCATCAAAGAAAACAAACTCTCTTGCATACGCGCGCCGCCCGAGGCTGCGACGCAAATAAACGGCACGCGCTGTTTGATTGCAGCTTGTACACCTTGTACAAAGCGCTCGCCGACAACTGAACCCATCGACCCACCCATGAATTCAAATTCGAAACACGCCAGCACGCAGGGAACGCTGCGGATTGCGCCACTCAGTACAACGAGGGCATCCGTCTCGCCAGTTTGACGCACCGCTTCCTGAACACGCTCAAGGTATTTGCGCGAATCTTTAAATTTAAGCGGATCCATCGACCGTGTGTTGGATCCGATTTCTACGCGGCCTTCGATGTCCAGCAAAGATTCGATGCGCGCACGAGAGCCCAAGCGCATGTGATGATCACATTTAGGGCACACATGCAGATTCGCTGCTAAATCCTCGTTGTACAGGACAGACTCGCAAGCAGGGCACTTGACCCACAGCCCCTCAGGAACACGTTTGGTCGTCGTTTCCGGCGTTTGTGTTTTATTGATACGAGGAGGGATGAGTTTACCAAGCCAACTCATTTTGTTTGTCCAGCAGCCTGCGATGCGGTGCGTGCCACATTCATCGCCTGCCGAATATGTCCAAGCCAATCTGCGCCTGCGG
>CAMBPA010000070.1 GCA_945869355.1 Bordetella parapertussis | reverse complement strand
TTCGCCAACCCCTTCCAGTAAATCGCCCGGGGGCTCGCGTTTTTTGTGCGAGCAAAGATGCCGCGGCGGCTGTTCCGCTGTCGGCTTATAGATCCAGCTTTGAAGGGCTAGTGCCTGAGAAGCTTAAGATGTAATAGGGAAACGACCGTGAATCTGAACGCGACGATCTTTTTCCAGATGATCGTGTTCTTTGTCCTGGCTTGGGTCACGATGAAGTTCATCTGGCCCCCGCTGACAAAGGCAATCGACGAGCGACGCCAAAAAATCGCTGAAGGCTTGGCTGCTGCCGAAAAAGGCAAGACAGAACTCGCTCAAGCGCAGGCACGTATCGGATCGATCGAGGCATCTGCGAAAGCTGACCTACATGCCCGCATGACGGACGCTGAAAAACATGCTGCTCAAATCATCGAGCAGGCTCGTGCCGAAGGCGAAAGCGAGCGCGCACGGATTGTTGCTCAAGCTAAACAGGATGCTGCGCAAGAAGTCCAGCGTGCGCGTGATGCGCTGCGTGACGATGTGGCGAATCTGGCCGTCAAAGGTGCCGAGCAGATCCTCAAGCGCGAAGTAGATGCCCGCGCCCACGCCGAGTTGCTGACGCAACTTAAGGCACAGCTCTAATCCCCGGGGTCGACATCATGGCAGAACTTTCAACCGTTGCCCGGCCTTACGCAGAAGCGCTCTTTGCTGTCGCGAAGCAGGATAAGGCAGGTCTGCAGGCTTGGGCTGAGCAAGTCCAACAGCTAGCTGAAATCGCAGCGATCGAAGATGTGCGTGTTGCGATGGCAGACCCTCGGCTTGAAGACGCGCAACGTACCAGTATATTTCTTGGGCTCGTGAAGCCTGAGCCATCTGCTGCGATACAAAGTTTTGTGACGTTGTTAGTGGCAAACGATCGCCTCACCTTGCTACCTTTCGTTGCAGAGCAGTTTCATGTTCTTAAGGACGAGGCTGAAGGCGTAGCACAAGCCGACATTACCAGTGCATTTCCGATGTCTGAACCGCAGGTTGCCGAGCTCGTGAAGTTGCTCGAGCCCAAGTTCGGAGTCAAATTAAAGCCCCACGTGAAAACTGATGCTTCCCTGATCGGCGGTGTCCGTGTTCAGGTGGGTGATCACGTGCTCGATACATCCGTGCAAGCCCAGTTGGTCCGCATGCGCGACACGTTGGTGGCATAGCGCCAATCTATAAGATTTCAGGAGTCTGAACATGCAACTCAATCCGTCAGAGATTAGCGAACTACTCAAGAACCGCATCGCGGGTCTAGGTACGTCGTCCGATATTCGTACGCAAGGCACAGTAGTTTCCGTGACCGACGGCATTACACGTATTCACGGTTTGTCTGACGTGATGCAAGGCGAAATGCTTGAGTTCCCCAATAACGTGTTCGGTCTGGCACTGAACCTTGAGCGCGACTCAGTCGGCGCGGTTATTTTGGGTGACTACACGGGCGTTTCTGAAGGTGATGCAGTCAAAGCGACCGGTCGCATTCTTGAAGTGCCAGTTGGTCCCGAGTTGCTCGGCCGCGTTGTGAACGCACTGGGTGTGCCCATTGATGGCAAGGGCCCAATCAACGCCAAGCAAACTGACATTATTGAAAAAGTTGCACCCGGCGTGATTGCCCGGCAGTCCGTGTCACAACCACTGCAAACTGGCTTGAAATCGATTGACTCGATGGTTCCAGTTGGTCGTGGTCAGCGCGAGCTGATCATTGGTGACCGCCAGACAGGTAAAACCGCTGTGGCTGTGGATGCCATCATTAACCAAAAGGGCAAGGGCGTGAAGTGCGTCTATGTCGCGATTGGCCAAAAAGCGTCGACGATCAATAACGTGTTGCGCAAACTCGAAGAGTTTGGCGCGATGGAATACACCATCATCGTTGCTGCCGCTGCCTCTGACTCGGCTGCGATGCAGTACTTATCAGCGTACGCTGGTTGCACAATGGGTGAATACTTCCGCGACCGCGGCGAAGACGCTCTGATTGTGTACGATGACTTGACCAAACAAGCGATTGCTTACCGTCAAGTGTCTTTGCTCTTGCGTCGTCCACCAGGTCGTGAAGCATACCCTGGTGACGTGTTCTATCTCCATTCACGTTTGCTCGAGCGTGCTGCGCGCGTGAACGAAGCCTACGTTGAGAAATTCACAAACGGTGCAGTGAAAGGCAAGACAGGTTCTTTGACAGCATTGCCGATCATCGAAACACAGGCGGGGGACGTATCGGCCTTCGTTCCAACCAACGTGATTTCGATCACCGACGGTCAGATCTTCCTTGAGACCGACTTGTTTAACGCCGGTGTGCGTCCTGCTATTAATGCAGGTATATCGGTGTCGCGAGTGGGTGGTGCCGCACAGACCAAGATCATTAAAAAACTTTCTGGCGGTATTCGTACCGACTTGGCACAGTATCGTGAACTGGCTGCATTTGCGCAGTTCGCTTCTGACCTAGACGATGCGACTCGCCGTCAGCTCGAGCGCGGCAAGCGTGTGGTTGAGCTGCTCAAGCAGCCTCAGTACCAGCCGTTGCAAGTGTGGGAATTAGGTGTGATCCTGTTCGCTGTGAACAACGGCTACCTGGATGATGTTGAAGTGTCGAGCGTGTTGCCATTTGAGAAAGGCATTAAAGACTATCTCAAGTCCAAGCACGCTGGCATGATCGAGCGCATCGAAAGCAGCAAAGAACTCTCCAAAGATGACGAAGCGGAATTAGTCAAAGCCTTGGTTGAGTTCAAGAAGCACGGTACGTTCTAAGCAACCCGCTATAGGACGGATCAGGTGCGAGCCTGATCCGCTACAAAGCAGATGGTCTGAAACCTGAGAACAGGTCTGACACAGGAAGCGAAATGGCAGGAATTAAGGAAATTCGAACCAAGATCAAGAGCGTGCAAAACACGCGCAAGATCACCAAGGCTATGGAAATGGTAGCCGCCTCCAAAATGCGCAAAGCGCAGGAAAGGATGCGTGCTGGCCGTCCGTATGCCACCAAAGTCTACGAGATTGCCAGCCACATGATGGAAGCCAATCCTGAATACACGCATCCTTTCCTCATTGAGCGCACTGGGCTCAAGGCGGTGGGGATTGTTGTGGTTTCAACCGACAAAGGACTTTGCGGCGGCCTCAATACAAACATCATGCGTTTGGTACTTAATCGCATGCGTGAATTCAACGACAAGAACATCAAGACGCAGTTCACCGCACTGGGCAATAAAGGCTTGGGTGTATTGACGCGTATCGATGCGAATGTTGTTTCCCAAGAGATTGGTCTTGGCGATAAGCCTGAGCTCGATCGCTTGGTGGGTGCAATGAAAGTTCAGTTAGACGACTACCTAGCTGGACGCGTTGACGCGGTGTACATCGCGACCAATCGTTTCATTAATACGATGAAACAAGAAGCAACGTTTACGCGACTGTTGCCGTTGCCAGGCAAACTTGTCGACCCCTATCAAGCATCCTCTGACGCCAACGAAGAGAAAGAAAGCGTTACGGCAGAGCATGGTTGGGATTACCTCTACGAGCCGGATGCTCAAACTGTTATCGACGAGTTGTTGCAGCGGTATGTCGAAGGTTTGGTGTATCAGTGTGTCGCAGAAAATATGGCCTCTGAGCAGTCGGCCCGTATGGTTGCCATGAAAGCAGCCTCGGACAATGCGAAGAAGGTGATCGGTGACCTGCAACTCGTCTATAACAAGACGCGTCAGGCTGCCATCACCAAAGAAATTTCGGAAATCGTAGGGGGCGCCGCGGCGGTCTAATTTCTAGACAGCCTAACGGTATCCCATTAGACAGTTATCAAGTAAGGATCAGACATGAGCAACGGAACCATCGTTCAGTGCATCGGCGCCGTGGTGGATATTCAGTTTCCCCGCGATAACATGCCCCGTATTTATGAGGCACTCCGCTTAGCGGATGACTCATCAGCATTTGCTGAAAAGGGCTTGACCTTCGAAGTCCAGCAGCAGCTCGGTGATGGCGTTGTCCGCACCATCGCGCTGGGCTCAAGCGATGGCTTGCGCCGTGGAATGGCAGTGTCCAAAACGGGCGCAGCGATTTCGGTGCCTGTGGGCACTGGCACACTCGGCCGTATCATGGACGTGCTCGGTCGCCCGATCGATGATGCAGGTCCTATCCAGAGCACAGAGTTGCGCGAGATTCATCAGCCCGCACCGAAGTTCGACGAATTGTCGCCTTCCGTTGAGCTGCTCGAAACTGGCATCAAGGTGATTGACTTGGTGTGTCCTTTCGCGAAAGGCGGTAAGGTTGGTCTGTTCGGTGGCGCCGGTGTGGGCAAGACCGTGAACATGATGGAACTGATCAATAACATCGCTAAACAGCACAGCGGTTTGTCTGTGTTCGCCGGTGTGGGCGAGCGTACTCGTGAAGGTAACGACTTCTACCACGAGATGGAAGAGTCTAAGGTGTTGGATAAAGTTGCGATGGTGTTCGGTCAGATGAACGAGCCTCCTGGCAACCGTCTGCGCGTAGCGTTGACAGGCCTGACCATGGCTGAAAAATTCCGCGACGAAGGGCGTGACATTCTGTTCTTCGTTGACAACATTTATCGCTATACACTGGCCGGAACTGAAGTGTCCGCGCTTCTCGGTCGTATGCCTTCGGCTGTGGGTTACCAGCCAACACTGGCTGAAGAGATGGGTGTTCTGCAAGAGCGTATTACTTCGACAAAGACTGGTTCGATCACCTCGATTCAGGCCGTATACGTGCCTGCCGATGACTTGACCGACCCTTCGCCTGCAACCACGTTCCAGCACTTGGATTCGACCGTTGTGTTGTCACGTGATATCGCCTCGCTCGGTATTTACCCAGCTGTGGATCCCCTTGACTCCACTAGCCGTCAGCTTGATCCAAACGTGGTGGGTGAAGAGCATTACAACGTGGCACGTGGTGTGCAGCAAACGCTTCAGCGCTACAAAGAATTGCGCGACATTATCGCGATTCTGGGTATGGATGAATTGTCGCCCGAAGACAAGTTGTCAGTGGCACGCGCACGTAAGATTCAGCGCTTCCTGTCGCAGCCTTTCCACGTTGCTGAGGTGTTTACTGGTTCGCCCGGTAAGTACGTTCCACTGTCTGAGACACTGCGCGGCTTTAAGATGATTGT
This sequence comes from Bordetella parapertussis, assembly GCA_945869355.1. Classification (GTDB taxonomy): domain Bacteria; phylum Pseudomonadota; class Gammaproteobacteria; order Burkholderiales; family Burkholderiaceae_B; genus Zwartia; species Zwartia parapertussis_F. The sequence continues at coordinate 1,813 of CAMBPA010000070.1, read as the reverse complement.
GACCGGTGAGTGTGACGCCTTGCCCGAGCAGGCGTTTTACATGGTTGGCGGCATTGACGAAGCGTTTGAGAAAGCCAAGAAGCTCCAATAAGGATTTGTTATGGCTACGGTCCAAGTAGACGTTGTTAGCGCTGAAAGATCTCTGTATTCAGGCGTTGCAAAGTTCGTAGTGCTGCCAGGTGAGTCGGGTGAGTTGGGCATTATGCCCGGACACACCCCTCTGATCTCGCGGATTCGTCCTGGTCTAGTTCGTATCGTTTTAGAAGACGGTACGGAAGAGAGCATTTTTGTGGCAGGTGGTTTGCTTGAGGTTCAACCTCGGCACATCACCGTGCTGTCTGACACCGCGATCCGCGGTGGAGAGCTCGACGCCGAGAAAGCTGAGGCAGCGCGCCAAGCAGCACAAGAAGCGCTTGCGAATGCGAAAGATAAGGCTGACATCGATGCGATGCAAGCTGAATTGGATATGTTGGTTGCGCAAGCGTCTGCTGCACGCCGCATTCGGGAAATCACGAACAAGCACTAGTCTTAAGGCTCTATCGTTCGTTAAAAACGCGCCAAATAGGCGCGTTTTTTTATCTGTGATGTGAAAGCTGTGATGTAACAACCGTGGTGTGACAAGTTAAACACTGCGATTATCCCGTATGCGTGAATTCCGAATATTCGGAATTCAGCAAACTCTCTAGCCTATCCGCTTTTGGTCGGAGCGTAGAGAAATGCGTCAACAAATAGATTGTGCGGTGCTTGTGCTAGAAGTGCACAACACCTGGATGCCGCAAACGCTTGAGGTCGCTCAAACAGGGCTCTCGAGAATCAGGTTGCACCCTCTGGATTGGGAGGCGGGTCAAGATCTTGAAGTTGCTGAGGGGCAGTTGATTCAGTTGCCCGTGCATGCCATTGCGCAAGCAAGCGTAAGCTTAAGAAGATTCGACGTATGCCTATTGCCGGTATCAACGGATAGTCTAGGTTGGACACGACAGGCCTTGGCAGCGATCCCGCGCGGTCCATTTCTACCCATTATTGGAATTTTCCAAGACCTCAAGTCTGCAGCGATGCAGGACTTGCTTGAGCTGGGCCTCGCGGACTTTGTCAGGCTGCCGCTATGTCCGGAGGAGTTTCGTGCACGGCTGCTGGCGACGGTGGCGCGTGTGCCTCGCCCAGGTACGTTGCGCGAATCTGATCACCCAGGACAAACGGCGTGGCTGCAAGCCATTGGTATATTGCCTCAGGCAGCGACTGTACCGGCACCACACCTCTGCATGTCAGCGCCAGCAAAATCGATTCGTCGGCGCAACTTAGGTGGGCGACCAGCACGCAGTGCAATACAAAGTCGTTCAAAACAGCCTAGCCAAAGTACAGGCGCAGCGTCAGTTCCTGCCATGAGAGAGCCATTTCAAGATGCAAAAGCGAGGTTAATTGAAGGCTTTGAGCGAGAGTACATTGAGCAGGCACTCGAGCGTTCGCAGGGCAACATCGCGAGGGCGGCCCGGACTTCGAACAAGCATCGACGTGCGTTTTGGGCCCTGATGCGCAAGCACAAAATTGATGCAGAGCAGTATCGGCCAGAAGATCTGGCAGAGTAAAATACCTCGAGTGCAGAATGTGATTGTGCGCCGCATCCGTCCATCATTAAAAGTCAAAGGAAACTTGTGTCAGTTCCGCCTTTAAAAAACGATGTGTTTTTACGTAGCCTCTTGCGGGAGCCCGTGCCTTATACCCCGACATGGTTGATGCGTCAGGCTGGCCGCTACCTTCCTGAATACAACGCAACACGTGCGCGTGCAGGTTCGTTCATGGGTTTGGCACAAAGCCC
>CAMBPA010000069.1 GCA_945869355.1 Bordetella parapertussis | reverse complement strand
ATCACCATCATGGGGCTGCAATTAGGCGGCATTATTGCGTTCGCGATCGTGACTGAAACTGTTTTCCAGTGGCCAGGGATGGGGTTGCTCTTTATTCAGGCGGTTCAGTTCGCCGATATCCCGGTGATGGCGGCCTATCTATGTTTGATATCTTTGATTTTTGTTTCGATTAATTTGACTGTTGACCTTCTCTACTTTGCTGTCGACCCGCGTTTACGCGTAGGTTTAGGTAAATCAGGCGGAGGTCACTAATGCGCGCAGCACTTGCACGTTTTTGGGATGGGGATCTGGCTTGGTCTTGGCGTCACACGCCGGTTGCAATGTCAGCAACGTTTCTGTTGATCGCTTTATTGGTGGCTGCCTTTGGTGCGCCCTGGATCGCGCCGCATAACCCCTTTGATCTTGCAACGATTGACTTACTTGATGCGCTTAAGCCGCCAGTTTGGCTAGCTGAGGGCACGACAAAGTATTTGCTCGGGACCGACAGCCAAGGGCGTGACATGCTTTCGGCACTCATGTATGGCACCAAGGTGTCGTTATTGATTGGTTTGGCTGCAGTGGCGGGTGCGATGTCTTTGGGCATCGTTCTCGGATTGATTTCTGGGTACGCAGGTGGTCGCATCGATGCGTTAATTATGCGTGTAGCCGATGTGCAACTGTCGTTTCCAGCAATCTTGATAGCCTTGTTGATTGATGGTGTTGCGCGCGCCGTTGTTCCGGGCGATATGCATGAGGTGATTGCTTTTCCCGTGTTGGTAGGAGCGATCGCGCTGGCGGGTTGGCCGCAGTATGCACGTACGGTGCGTGGCTCTACTTTGGTTGAGAAGAATCGGGAATATGTGCAGGCGGCCCGGGTCATTGGCATTTCGTCGCCCGTGATTATGTTTCGCCATGTGTTGCCGAATGTGTTGGGACCGGTGCTCGTTTTGGCGACGGTTCACTTGGCAACTGCGATTATCACCGAGGCGACGCTCTCTTTCTTGGGGGTGGGCGTGCCACCGACGTCGCCGTCCTTGGGCACGCTCATCCGTATTGGAAATGATTTCCTGTTTTCTGGCGAGTGGTGGATCACAATTTTTCCGGGCGCTGCGTTGGTGCTGTTAGTGTTGTCTGTCAACCTATTAGGGGATTGGCTGCGTGACGCCTTGAATCCCCGCTTGAGTTGAAGCCACCTATGTCAAACATTCTAGAAATTAAAGAGTTGAGCGTTGAGTTCCCCACGCGTCGGGGCACGCTCAAAGCGTTAAACGAAGTCTCGTTCTCGATCGCGGCGGGTGAGGTGGTCGGAGTGGTGGGTGAGTCGGGCGCTGGCAAGTCGCTAACAGGCGCTGCGATCATCGGTTTGCTGGAGCCCCCGGGCCGTATTTCTGGCGGACAGATCTTGCTGGCGGGGCGACGCATCGATCAGTTACCCGATGAGGAAATGCGCCGTATTCGTGGGCGTGAAATCGGTGCGATTTTTCAGGACCCCCTGACTTCATTAAATCCTCTGTACACCGTTGGGCATCAGATCGCCGAAACGATCGTGACGCATCTACCGCTTACGTGGACGCAAGCGCGTAACCGTGCCATTGAGTTATTGGAAGCAACCGGGATCCCCGCAGCGCGTGAACGCATTGATCACTATCCCCATCAGTTTTCTGGTGGTATGCGACAGCGCGTGGTGATTGCGCTAGCCTTGGCGGCGCAACCCAAACTGGTTGTTGCGGACGAACCCACGACTGCGCTGGATGTATCGATACAGGCACAAATCATTGAACTCCTTAAAAAAATGTGTCGCGAACAAGGCGCGGCAGTGATGTTGATCACCCATGATATGGGCGTCATTGCTGAGACCGCAGATCGCGTCGTGGTCATGTATGCGGGCCGTGTCGCTGAAATCGGCAATGTGCGCGATGTGATTCATTCTCCACGCCATCCTTACTCTGTTGGCTTGATGGGCTCCATTCCATCGATTCATCAGCATGTTGAACGATTGGTGCAAATTGATGGCAGTATGCCTAGACTGACGGCGATTCCTACGGGTTGCGCGTTTAATCCGCGTTGTCCTAACGTCATGGATCGCTGTCGCGTAGAGCGTCCAGAACTACAGCAATTGGGGACGTCCCAGGCAGCGTGCTGGCTCCATCCCGCGCAGGAGGTGGCATGACGACTCAGCGAGCGTTGGTAGAAGTTAAAGATGCTGCACGCTGGTTTGATGTGTCGGCCCCCTGGCTAGAGCGGGTGTTGTCGCGTAAGCCTCGCACCCTGCTGCGCGCGGTCGATGGTGTGTCTTTCACGATTCGCAAAGGCGAGACGCTGGCTTTAGTCGGTGAGTCTGGCTGCGGCAAGTCCACTATTGCTCGTTTGTTGGTGGGTTTGTATCCATTAACACAAGGAAGTATTTTGTTTGATGGGCAGCCCCTTTCAAACATGCAAGGGCGTGGTGGCTTGGCGTTGCGCAAGCGGTTGCAGATGATTTTCCAGGATCCGTACGCGAGCCTGAACCCGCGCTGGCGTGTGGGGCGCATCATTGCTGAGCCGATCCTTGCGCACACGACACTCACGCCCGAGGAGCGCGAGACGCGTGTAGACGCTTTATTGACGCAAGTCGGTTTGCATCCCTCGGACAAAAGCAGATTTCCCCATCAGTTCTCAGGTGGTCAACGTCAGCGTATTTCTATTGCACGCGCGCTTGCTGTGAACCCAGAGTTCTTGGTGTGTGATGAGCCGACCTCCGCGCTTGATGTGTCGGTTCAGGCGCAGGTCCTCAATATCATGAAGGACTTGCAGCGCAATCTTGGGCTGACCTATCTATTCATTTCCCATAACCTTGCCGTCGTGCATCATGTCGCGGATCGGGTGGGGGTGATGTATCTCGGCCGCATTGTCGAGATCGCAGATCGAGATACCTTGTTTGCCGATCCGAAACATCCTTATACGCGTATGTTGTTGTCAGCGATTCCTGACATGACCGGACAAGGGGGTTCGCGTACCCCTGTGGCGGGTGAAGTCCCGAATCCGTTGAGCCCGCCTTCGGGATGTACGTTCCACCCACGCTGCCCGTTTGCCCGTGACCTCTGTAAATCAGAGTCACCGAGCACACAGGTCTTCAAGGGTGTTGAGATTGCCTGCCATGGAGTCGTCCAAGGCTGGCCGATGCAAGTTTAGTGAATGGAGGGCGGTCGGGGCGGTTCGTCCGACTGCGCATCCTGCTCGGGGTCATCATCGTCCCCGAGATCCTCAAGTAACTCAAGGTCAGGGTCGGGCAGGACTTCATCCGTCAAATCGAACGGTAATAATTCGGCGAGCTCCATGGCATAGTCGAACTCGTCGCCGTTCTGGTCTAGCCTGACGAAGCGCGCCTCAGGATCGTCTGTGATTTGAACCGCCCAAAGATACTGGCAGTCGTAGACTTCTGTATCCAAGTCAAGCCCGCCACGGTTGCCCACGAAGCGCGCGCAGGGACCACCCATTTGGACATGCGTGGCTTTCTCGTCGGGGGTATCGTCTACGCCCAGCGGGATCGCAAAAATCACCCACTCTGCGTCTTCGTCCATGCCGATTTCAGCGAGCACCGATTTACCCATATAGGCGCTTAGGCCATCTGCTGTTTTGCCAAGCATGGACAGTTCTTGTTCGGTAAAGCGCAGCGCGTGGTCGGGGGTCGTCATTGTTTGATTAAAAATTTTAGGTTTACAGCCAGCATCATAGCCTTTTGACTAGCCTGAGGTAGTCCGAAGTCGTTGCCAAAGCCCTACAATATGGAATCTCTGTTTTATTCATCGATGGATTTATGGCTCAATACGTATACACCATGCACCGCGTGGGCAAAGTGGTTCCGCCTAAGCGTCAAATTTTGCGGGATATTTCCTTGTCGTTTTTCCCTGGCGCCAAAATCGGTGTTCTGGGACTCAATGGTTCGGGTAAGTCAACGTTGCTGAAAATCATGGCGGGTGTTGACAAAGAGATCGAGGGCGACGCCGTACCGATGCCGGGCCTGAACATTGGATACCTTGAGCAAGAGCCGAAACTCAACGCTGAACATACGGTGCGCCAAGCGGTAGAAGAGGGGTTAGGCGCCGTCATGGTGGCAAAAAAACGACTCGATGAAGTCTATGCTGCGTATGCCGAACCCGATGCGGATTTTGATAAGCTTGCGGCCGAACAGGCTGAGCTTGAAGCCGTCATTGCGGCGGCAGCCTCGAGTGGTTCGGACGACATGGAAACGCAGATGGAAATCGCAGCCGATGCGTTGCGTCTGCCGCCCTGGGAGGCGAACGTCGGCAAACTCTCGGGCGGTGAAAAGCGCCGTGTCGCGCTGTGCCGACTTTTGCTTTCCAAGCCAGATATGTTGTTGCTTGACGAACCCACCAACCACCTTGATGCGGAAAGTGTTGAGTGGCTTGAGCAATTTCTGGCAAAGTTCCCAGGCACGGTAGTTGGCGTGACGCACGACCGCTACTTCCTGGATAACGCAGCAGAGTGGATTCTGGAACTAGACCGAGGGCACGGAATCCCCTGGAAGGGTAATTACAGTTCGTGGCTTGAACAAAAAAATGATCGTCTCAAGCAGGAAGAGTCGAGCGAATCAGCCCGACAAAAGACCATCAAGAAAGAACTTGAATGGGTGCGGCAAAACGCAAAAGGTCGGCAAGCCAAGGCCAAGGCTCGGATGACGCGCTTTGAAGAGCTGTCCTCCCACGATTATCAAAAGCGTAACGAGACCCAGGAAATATTTATCCCTGTGGCGGAGCGTCTTGGTAACGATGCCATCGAGTTTGTGAATGTGACCAAAGCCTTTGGCGACAAGCTGTTGATGGATAACGTGAGCTTTCGTGTACCACCCGGCGCAATCGTGGGCATCATTGGTCCGAACGGTGCGGGTAAGTCAACACTGTTTCGGATGATCGCCGGCCAGGATACGCCCGATAGCGGCGAAGTCAAGATTGGCCAGACGGTCAAGATTGCGTTCGTCGATCAGTCCCGTGATGCCTTACCTGATGCTAAAACGGTGTTCGATTCCATCGCGGACGGCGCAGACATCTTGACGGTCGGGCGTTTTGAAATGCCGGCACGCGCTTACCTAGGACGTTTTAACTTTAAGGGTGCGGATCAGGGCAAACAGGTGGGGCAGTTATCCGGTGGTGAGCGTGGCCGTCTGCATCTCGCCAAAACCTTGATTACGGGCGGTAACGTTTTGCTGCTCGACGAACCGTCGAACGATCTGGACGTCGAGACCTTACGCGCATTAGAGGATGCACTGCTTGAATTCGCAGGCTCGATTATGGTGATCAGTCATGATCGGTGGTTCTTAGACCGTATCGCGACGCATATCCTCTCCTTTGAGGGTGATTCGCAAGTGGTGTTCTTCGACGGTAACTACCAAGAGTACGAAGCCGACAAGAAGCGACGTTTGGGTGAGGCCGGTGCAGCGCCTAAGCGTATTCGTTATAAGGCGCTGCGATAAGCTGAGCTGCTCATCCACAGCAGCTTAGCTAGCCGCCGCCCACGTGTCTTTCAGCGTGGTGACGCGATTAAAAACAGGCGCATCGGGGCGTGAGTCGATCGGATCAACGACAAAGTAGCCGAGGCGCTCAAACTGTGTGACAACGCCCGGAAGGAGCGCAGTGCCGGGTTCTAGAAACGCCTTCAACACGTGCACGGATTGCGGATTCAGACAGTTCAGGAAATCGTTATCCCCCGCGTCGGGAAAAGGCTCTGAAAAGAGTCGGTCGTACAGCCTGATTTCTGCCGAGACCGCTTGAGCGGTGCTGATCCAGGTAACGTTACCCTTGACTTTAACGGCGTCCGAACCCGTTGTGCCACTCTTCGTAGCTGGGTTGTATTCCGCGTGCACTTCGATGATGTTGCCCGCCGCGTCTTTGACGCAACCTGTGCAGGTGACGACGTAACCGTATTTCAGGCGCACGCTATTGCCGGGAAATAGCCTAAAGTATTTTTTTGGTGGAACCTCAACAAAGTCTTCACGCTCAATCCACACCTCGCTTGTCAGTCCGAACGCACGCATCCCTGCTTCGGGTGCATGCGGGTTGCGCGGCGCGTGGCAGGGCTCAACATGGTCGGCCGGGAAGTTTGTAATCACGAGCTTGAGCGGGTCTAGGATTGCCACCGAGCGCAAGGCGATGGGGTCCTGATCTTCACGTAGCGCTTGATCCAGCAAGCTGTAATCAATACGCGAGTTAGATTTCGAAACACCGGTGCGTTCGCAAAATAAGCGCAGCGCAGCGGCGGTGTAACCGCGACGGCGCAAGCCTGCAATGGTAGGCATGCGGGGATCATCCCAGCCGTTGACATGGCCGTCTTTGACAAGCTGGAGCAGCTTGCGCTTGCTGGTCACGATATAGCTCATGTTCAGGCGCGCGAACTCGTACTGGTGGGGCAGGGGGGCGGCGAACAGTCCAAGCTCTTGAAGCCGGTTCAGTATCCAATCATAAAATGGGCGCTGGTCTTCGAATTCGAGCGTGCAAATACTGTGTGTGATGCCCTCGAGCGCATCTTCGATGGGATGCGCGAAGGCATACAGAGGGTAGATGCACCACTCGTTACCCGTGCGATGGTGTGTCGCGTGGCGAATACGGTAGAGCACCGGGTCACGCAAGTTGATATTGGGTGAAGACATATCGATGCGCGCGCGCAAGGCCATACTGCCATCGGCATGTTTGCCGGCACGCATATCGCGCAGCATTTGCAAGGACTCCTGCGCAGAGCGGTCTCTGAAGGGAGAGTTCTTTCCGGCCTCGGTGAGTGTGCCGCGCATCAAACGCATTTCTTCTGGACTTTGCTCGTCAACGTAGGCGTGACCAGCCAAAATCAGCGCCTCGGCACAGGCGTACATCGTGGCAAAGTAACTGCTTGCAAAGTACAGGTGTTCGGTGGTGTTGGATTTCCAGTCAAAGCCAAGCCATTTCACGGCGTCGATGATCGCATCG
>CAMBPA010000068.1 GCA_945869355.1 Bordetella parapertussis | reverse complement strand
AGCTCGGTTGTCTCGGAGTCAAGTTTGGCTACTTCCACAAAGGCGTCAATCGCCCGATCCGGCTCTTCATTGAGAAGGAAATTAAGCCCCTTGAAATAGGAGTCAGGCAGATTGCGCGTCTCGGAGAGCATTTGCTTAATATCAAAGCGCGCAGCTAGCCACCCTAAGCCAAATAGCAACGGCACAAATATCAGCCACCAAGCTTCAAAATCCACGTGTCATTCCTAAAGCAATTACACACACAATGCGCCGACATGCATCAAAGCGGTGACATCGGCACCAATAGTTCCGGAGGTGTCTGAGCACTCGCCTCAGGATTAACAGCCGCCTGAATGCGCTCAAGCTCTTTACGCAGACGCGCTATCTCACGCCGACGGCGCAAGGAACCAGGAACGGTGAGCAACAAACCAAATACCGTACCTAAAATAAAGGTGGTCAGCATCACCACAATCAACGGCACGCCCTGTATGGCCCAATCACCATAAAAGGTCACGCCCACAGGATCCGTGTTTTTAAGCGCAAATAACAGGACGGCTAAAAATATGATCAAGCGCAAAGCCCAGACGATGTAACGCATGACCGATGCTCCCTATATCCAAAAGAAGATTGTAAGCGTCCTGCCACTCGAGTTCATAAAAAAACCGCCAATCAGGCGGTTTTCCGATTCGCAGCTTCAAGTACAGGCTGCTCATCTTCTAAATCAACACGTTCTCGCAACTCTTTACCCGCCTTGAAGTGCGGCACCTGCTTACCAGGTACCAGGACTTGTTCGCCAGACTTCGGGTTACGACCCACGCGCGGCGCACGCTCGGACAAAGAAAAGCTGCCAAAACCGCGAATCTCGATGCGTTGACCTTCGGCGAGCGCCTGGGCCATTGCATCAAGAACGGTCTTGACCGCGTAATCTGTGTCGCGTGCGGCCAGTTGTGAATAACGGGCCGCAAGCGCTGCGATGAGCTCTGACTTAGTCACTGAGGTTATTCAGTGTCACGCGCCTGATCGAGCTTGGCCTTGAGCAATGCGCCCAAATTGGTTGTGCCCGACGAAGCACTTGCTTCAGTCATACGCTGCATGGTGTCAGCGGTATCCGCGCTGTCACGCGCCTTGATCGACAACTGAATCGAACGTGTTTTGCGATCAACGTTGATAATCATGACTTCGATGTTGTCCCCAGCCTTCATGACGGTGGTCGCATCTTCGACACGACCTGAAGCCATTTCGGAAGCACGCAAGTAGCCTTCGACTTCCAGCGACAAGGTCACTGTTGCGCCTTTAGCATCAACCGACTTCACATTACCAGGCACCACAGCACCTTTGTCGTAGGTCCCCACGAAGTTATTGAAGGGATCGCCCTCTAGCTGCTTCACACCAAGGGAAATACGCTCTTTGTCGGTATCGATGCCGAGCACAACGGCATCAAGCTCGTCACCCTTCTTGAAATTACGCACAGCCTCTTCGCCGGTTTCAGTCCAGGACAAGTCCGAGAGATGAACCAAGCCATCGATGCCGCCAGCCAACCCAACAAACACACCAAAGTCGGTGATCGACTTGATCGCGCCGCGCACTTTGTCGCCACGCTTGAAGTTTGCTGCAAACTCTTCCCATGGGTTCTGACGGCACTGCTTCATGCCCAAGGAGATACGGCGACGGTCTTCGTCGATCTCGAGGACCATGACTTCGACTTCTTCGCCGAGTGTCACAACCTTACGTGGATCAACGTTCTTGTTGGTCCAGTCCATTTCAGACACGTGGACCAAGCCTTCGATGCCGGCTTCCACTTCAACGAATGAACCGTAGTCGGTGAGGTTCGTGACTTTACCGAACAGACGTGTACCCTGTGGGTAGCGACGTGCGAGACCCACCCATGGATCTTCGCCAAGCTGTTTGACGCCAAGCGACACACGGCTCTTTTCTTGATCGAACTTAAGGACTTTTGCTTCGACTTCCTGACCAACCGTCAACACTTCCGAAGGATGACGCACGCGACGCCATGCCATATCGGTGATGTGCAGCAGACCGTCGATACCGCCGAGGTCTACGAAGGCGCCATAGTCGGTGATGTTCTTGACTACGCCCTTAACGATCGAACCCTCCTGGAGGTTTTCGAGTAGCTTCTGACGATCTTCACCCATGCTGGCTTCGAGCACAGCACGACGCGACAACACAACGTTGTTACGCTTGCGATCGAGCTTGATAACTTTGAACTCCATGGTCTTGCCTTCGAAAGGCGTTGTGTCCTTGACAGGACGCAAATCGACCAACGAACCTGGCAAGAACGCGCGAATCCCGGCGGTCATGACGGTTAGGCCGCCCTTTACCTTACCTGTAATCGTGCCAGTAACGAGTTCATTTTTGTCGAGCGACTGCTCGAGCGACAACCAAGCCGACAAGCGCTTGGCGCGGTCACGGGACAGCACGGTATCACCGTAGCCGTTTTCGAGCGAATCAATAGCAACCGACACAAAATCGCCGGGTTTGACTTCGAGCTCGCCCTGATCGTTGAGGAATTCTTCTAACGGAATGAGTGCCTCAGACTTGAGACCCGCATTCACGACCACAAAGTTGTGATCGATACGTACGACTTCGGCGGAAATAACCTCGCCGGATTTCATGTCCTGCTTTTGGATACTTTCTGCAAACAGCGCGGCAAAACTTTCGCCGGCTTGGGTTGAGGTTTGTTGAGTTAACATGAGATGGAAGTCCAGATGGCCTTTGGAGCCGGTTACGCACCCGAACTGGGTGGATTGGATAAAAATCTTGACCAGAGGTCAAGGACAGTTTGCACCGTTTGATCAATCGTCAGCATCGACGAATCCACCACGTGTGCGTCCTTTGCTGCGATGAGTGGCGCGACCGAACGTTGAGTATCTCGGGCATCGCGGGCACGCATATCTGCAAGAAGGTCTTGTAGATTAGCAGAAATTCCCTTTTCGATCAACTGCTTAGCACGTCGCTGCGCACGCCCTTGTACGTCGGCAATTAAGAATATTTTTACCTGGGCGTCTGGAAAAACAATGGTCCCCATATCCCTGCCATCCGCCACAAGCCCCGGAGCCAGGCGAAACGCTCGCTGACGACTCAATAACGCTGCGCGTAACTTAGGATTAGGGGCAAGTCGTGATGCCAGATTGCCAACATGCTCTTGCCGGATGACCTCCGACACATCTTGACCACCAAGCAGAATCTCATTGGGCCGGAACTGAACATCCAGCGTTGCCGCCAGGTCGGCGACAGCTGTTTCGTTCTCTGGATCGATCGCTTGCTGATGCACGGCTAGTGCCGTCAGCCGATAAAGCGCCCCGCTATCAAGCACGCCCCAACCGAGCGCTGAGGCCACACGCTGCGCCACGGTACCTTTGCCCGAAGCCGTTGGTCCATCAATCGTAATGACTGGGATGGCTGAACTCATGAAATCAGGCTGCCGTACACGTCGAAGTAAGTCGGAAAAGTCTTGCTCACGCAACCGGGATCCAGAATGGTGACTCGGCTTTGACCAAAGGCCGCAAGCGAGAAACACATCGCCATGCGATGATCGTCATAGGTATGGATATGTGCATCCTGCCAACCACCCGAAGCAATAGGCCAAACGCGTAACCAGTCTGGGCCGCTCTCGACCTGCGCGCCAAGCTTGCGCAACTCGGTTTGCATCGCCTCGATACGATCCGTTTCCTTCACGCGCCAGCTACCGATATTTCGCAAGGTGCAGGGACCGTCCGCAAACAAGGCAAGTGCTGCCGCCGTCATGGCCGCATCGGGAATCAAATTAAAGTCGGCATCGAAGGCTTTGAGTTTCTCTCCGCATGCCACTTGAACGCCAATCACTTCGATCGAGGCGGCATCGCGCTTGACCTGCGCACCCATCGCTTCAATGGTGTCAGCAAACGCGACATCGCCCTGTATGCTTTGCGCCCCGACACCATTGATGGTGACTGAGCCACCCCCAATCGCACCAAGCGCTAAAAAGTACGAGGCGGACGACGCATCGCCCTCTACATAGATTTGTCGGGGTGAGCGATAGACTGAGCCGGCAGGCACCAAAAACTGTTGCCACCCGTGACGCTCAACGGTCACACCAAAGCGTGCCATCAAATTGAGAGTGATCTCAATGTAGGGCTTGGAGATCAACTCGCCGACAACGTCAATGACCAACGCCTTGCCGGAGCGCGCAACCGCGAGCGGCGCTGCCAACAACACGGCAGTTAAAAATTGACTAGAGACGGAACCTTGGACGGCGACCCGATCCAATAGCGTGCCGGCCGGTTCAATTTGTAGCGGTGGGTAGCCGTCCTGTCCAAGATAGCTGAGACAGGCTCCCATTCCACGCAAACCATCTACCAAATCACCAATCGGGCGTTCGTGCATGCGGGGAACACCAGATAACGTGTAGTGACCGCCCATCATGGCGAGTGCCGCCGTCAAGGGGCGGATCGCCGTGCCGGCATTTCCCATGAAGAGTTTGGCGCGCTCAACGGGAAAGCGCGATACGCCCTGCACTGTCACGGAGTCCGTCGCATGCGTGCCGATCTGCACGCCCAGCTCGCGCAGTGCCGTCAACATAACGCTCGTGTCGTCCGACTGCAGTAAACCGTCGATACGTGTGCTGCCAGTCGCCAGTGCAGACAATAACAACACGCGATTCGAAATACTTTTTGATCCCGGTAAGTTCACGCTGCCTTGGGCCGTGACTCCGTGCCTTAGTTCAAGACTAGGGGCCATGCTCATTTCAAATTGCCCGGCCAATCCGCACGCGCCTGAGCCGCGCGAGCAAGCATCTCCTCAAGCCAGACAGCGTCGTGTTCACGCAAGGCATGCTCGGCACGATCCATGACCTGACGCAAGGAGGCGAGCTCAGTGAGCATGGCATCGCGGTTCGCCACAAATATATCGCGCCACATTTCAGGTGAGCCCTGCGCGACACGCGTAAAGTCTCTGAACCCTGATCCAGCAGTTTCAAGTTTTAAGGCCGCGTCATCACCACCCGTGATGTATTCCATATACAACGCTGCAACCCAATGGGGCAAATGGCTCACCGCAGCGACCACGCCGTCGTGCTGATTGGAATCAATACACACAACGTTTGCGCCACACTGCTGCCACAGGGCCTGAACCAGGGCGATATCCTCTGGATGATTTTCGACAAGCGGAGTGAGCATCACCCGACGACCCACGTACAAATCTGGGTCGGCTGCTTCAGGTCCTTTTTCGTGCGAACCCGCCATAGGATGCCCCGGAACAAACTGAGCAACGCGCGGACCCAAGCCAGACCGTGCGGCCTCGATCACATTACGCTTTGTGCTGCCTCCATCGGTCACAATAGTTTTAGCGCCAAGATGGGGAGCGATCTCAGAAAAAATCGCTTCAAATGCACCAACAGGCGCCGCGATAAAAATTAAATCCGCACGTGCAGCAGCCTGTTGGAGGGTCACGGCCTCGTCAATCAGACCTAAGGCGACCGCCTGCGCGAGCGTTTTAGGACGACGCCCAGCACCAAGAATTCGATCAACGCCCCCAGCACGACGCAAGGCAGCGGCAAACGAGCCGCCAATTAAGCCAACGCCCACTACTGCCAACGTGCCGACTTTTAGCTTTGTCATGGGTCAAGGCGCCGCTTTCAATACGGCTGTCAATGCATCCAGAAATGTCTGGTTCTCGTGAGGTAAACCAATTGAAACACGCAACCACTCGGGCAAACCATCGCCGGCCACTGGACGCACGATGACGCCGCGCTTGAGCAGTTCAAGATTGATTCGGGCTGCATCACCAACTTTTACCAATACAAAATTGGCGTAGCTCGGGACAAACTGCAAAGCAAGTTTTTCGAACCCCTGCTGCAACTGCTTTTTGCCATCGCGATTCACAGCAAAACTTTTAGCCAAAAATTCTTTGTCGTTAAGAGCTGCAATCGCTGCAGCTTGCGCCAGAGAGTTCACATTAAAAGGCTGTCGTACGCGATTCAATAGATCAGTCAGCACAGGTTGCGCCATCGCAAATCCGACGCGCAAGCCGGCCAAACCATAGGCTTTTGAAAAACTACGCGATACGATCAAATTGGGATAGCGCCTGACGAGCGCCACGCCATCGACGCGCAGCGCGGGTTCGAGGAATTCGTTATAAGCCTCATCCAAGACAACGGTCACACGCGTGCCGTGGCGTGCCGCCACACTGGCAAGGAAAGACTCAATCGCGTCAACCGACAAATAAGTACCCGTCGGGTTGTTCGGGTTCGCGACATACACAATTTTTGTCTCGGGCGTGATCGCCTCAAGCATGGCTGGCAAATCATGGCCATGTTCTTTGGCCGGCACGACGATGTGCTTGGCGCCTCGCGCCTGAGTGGCCAAACGATAGACCACAAAAGCATATTGCGAATACACCACCGCGCTGCCCAGCTCAATCAAAGCCGAAGCAACCAGCTCAAGGATGTCATTCGATCCATTGCCAAGCGTGAGCCAGCCTTGGTCCACACCAAACCGCTGCGAAATCGCTTTCTTTAAATCAAAGCCTGCAGGATCAGGGTAACGACCAAGATTTGCAACCGCAGCATTCAATGCCTGCTTTGCAGACTCGGGCATTCCCAAGGGGTTTTCGTTTGACGCGAGCTTCACAATCTTTGACGCATCGAGACCAAATTCGCGCGCGAGCTCTTCAATGGGCTTTCCGGCCTGATAAGGGGCGATCGCAGCAATGTGCGCGGGCGCATGTAACACTAAATCTTTTGAAGACATATGGATTGCACCGACAAAATTAATTCAAAGAAAAGACAACACGAAGAGGCAGCGCGACACCTACACCCTCATCGTCACTTAAGACTTATGACTGCGCAGGATAGGAACCCAAGACCTTAAAAAACGCACAATGTGAGTTGAGAACATCCAGAGCTTTCTTCACACGTTCATCGTGCGCATGCCCTTCTACATCGACATAGAAATAATATTCCCACTGACCGTTACGTGCCGGAC
>CAMBPA010000067.1 GCA_945869355.1 Bordetella parapertussis | reverse complement strand
CTCTTCGAGGTTTAGGCCATGATCCATGATGAAAGAGCTTAACTGCATGACAGCGCCAAGAATTTTGCGGCCACCAGATGCGCCAATCGCAAAGCGTCGACCCGAGGCATCTTCGCCAATGACTGGGTTGTAGTTTGCTAGGCATCGCTTATTGGGTCCCAACGAGTTTGGTTTTCCGGGCTCTGGATCAAACCACATGATGCCGTTGTTTAGCAGCAGACCTGTTGAGGGCGACACCACACGCGACCCAAAGATAGAAAGTAGAGTTTGAGTAACGGCGCACATATTGCCGTGACGATCGACAACGCTGAAGTGTGTGGTGGAGCCAGGTGCTTTGGGGGATTCGTGATCGCCCATGTTCTCAAACCGCAACTTAAATGCAGCATCGAGTGCGCGAGCGAACGCTGCATAGGTTTGCGCACCCGGTGTACCTTTGACGGGATTGAGCTCGTTCGCCAGTAACTCAAGGGCTTTGCCGAAAGTGGGGCCGCCAGTTAGCCCGGGTGTTGCAAAGACACGGCCACCGCGGTAATTGATCGTGAGAGGATCGACTAATTCAGCACGATAGTCTGCTAGGTCTTGCATACTCATGCAGCCCCCTTTCGCGCGGATGTCGCCAACCAATTGCGCTGCGATGTCACCTTGATAAAATGCTTTGGATCCGCCCTCTGCAATTTGCCGCAAGGTTTGCGCGAAGGCTTTTTGATCAAGGTGTCGCTTGTTTAACGACGTCCAGTCCCCTGCGATCGGCCAGTGTCCTTGCTCTAAAAACATGGCGGCGGTATCGGGGTCTTTGCTCAAGACGCGCGCATTGGCGGCGGTCACAAGCGTGGTGTACCAATCGACTAACAAGCCTTCATCGGCTAGGCCGGCAGCAGGCATCACCAGATCTTTCCAGGGCATGCGGCCGAAGTGCTGGTGCGCGAGATCCATTCCCGCGACGACACCCGGCACCGCGACTGCGGTTGCGCCCATGACGTTGCGATCATCGACAACGGAGGGCCATGGGAAGAGGTCAGAGGACTTTCCTGAACCGCTGAGCGGATAGTCTGCCGGATTCAATTCCCGTGGGGAGCGGCAACCAAAATTTACAACGCGTGCACGGCCTTCGTCGGCTCGCCACAATACCATCGCACCGGCCGCTGCTGGCCCGCTCATCCAAGGCTCGACCACGCCGATCGCAAAGGAGGTCGCGATCGCGGCATCGACGGCATCGCCACCTGCATTCAGCACGGCAGCACCTATCTCCGCGGCACGACGGTGCTGTGCAGCAACGACGCCGCCCTTTGTCGCGATGACTGTTTTACGAATGGTTTGTGTACTTGAAAAATTTTCTGTCATGGCAGAGCCTTATTGAAGCTTAAGTGTTTGTTGCGAACCACTGAAGCAATGTTGACGTAAAGAGTTCTGTTCTAGAAACGGGGAAGAAATGTCCGCCGTAATCAAAGATTTTTAAATCTGACCCGGGAAGCAAGGCGTGGAGTTGCTCTTGTAAAAAGGCGGGCACAATCAAATCGTCGCGTGCGCCAAGTACCAGCCGCGGCACGTTGATGGCTGACAGAGCCGCGCTTTGATCGTAAGCGGCCAAGGCGTCAATGCGCTCCATCACGATGCGCTGCGCGGCGGGTGTCAGGGGGGCATTGCGCACCGCAGATTCCAGGACTGTCCAGTGCGCGTTGAGCCAAGCGGTGTCGTAACCCATGAACACCGAAGAGCTGGCGTAGGCCACAGGGTTGTGTACAAGCAGCTCGCGACGCACAGAGAAAAGTTCTTGTCGGTGCCGGCTCGGTGCTCCCCAGGCACCGCTCATGACGCACGCACGCACGCGTTGTGGATGACGCAAGGCAATCGACTGTGTGATGCAACCGCCTGTTGAATGGCCCACAACCAGAGCCGAGTCAATTTCAAAATGGTCCAACACGGCCAAACAGTCGTCTGCGAGCTGATCGATGGTGCACGCTGCTGAGCCGCGGCTACTTTTTGCGATGCCTCGCTGATCCAGGCGCACCACTTGATGGTGTGGCGTGAGCGCGGGCAGGCAGGGCTGCCAGAACCCTGCGGTGCCACCCAGGCCGCTGATGAGGAGCAGCGGCCTCCCCACGCCTTCGCGATGGGCTTCGATACGGGCCCCATCGGGCAAGGCAATGTGTTCGACGCGAGGTGCTGAAGAATGGTTGGTCATGTCTGTTTATGAATAATCACTTATGCTGCGTAGTATCGTGTAACAACGCACCATTTGCCAACCTAGGAATTTAGCCCGTGTGCTTTCAGTCCTGTAAAAGCTTTAGCGTACGCGATGTCTGACGACAATCAGATCATCATCCCACCCTCGTTTATTGCCTTGTTCGTCGAGCCGGGACGCATCAAACCGAGCGCCTCGCGCGAGCATATCTATGCGCGCTATGACCTGTGTGAGGACATGGCTAATCTTTTGACTGAACAGGCCAGCAACAAGCTCTGGGAGCTAGGGATTACGCAGACCGATGTGCTTGAACGCATCCACCGCGGCTTGCTGACGCAAGATGTTGGGCTGACGGAGCTGGAGGCGGGTTGGGTTGTGCAGCGGCTCGCAGAGATTCTCGGCTGGGAGGCGGAGTGAGCGTCAGTTGATTTATGATCAAGCGAATAACCACAGAATAGCGGAGACCACACATGGCGTTGATTAACTACATCACCCAGATACATTTTGATTTCGGGGCGATCAACGTATTGCAGTCTGAGTGCGATCGAGTCGGCATTCAACGACCCATGCTGGTGACCGATGCGGGTGTCCGGGCAGCGGGCTTGGTTGATCGAGTCTTGGCGCAGCTTAAAGACCCCAAGAGTGTTCAGATCTATGACCAAACACCCCCCAATCCGCACGAGGCGGCTGTGCGCGATGCCTTGGCGATGTACAGGCAGGGTAAGTTCGACGGAATGATCGCCGTTGGGGGCGGATCGGCGATGGACTTAGCCAAGGCTGTTGCGGTCTGTGCCGCGCACGCAGGGCCGTTAAAGGACTTCATCGCGGTCAGTGGTGGCACGGCACGCATTACCGCAGCAACTGCGCCAATCATCGCTGTGCCGACGACGTCTGGCACGGGCAGTGAAGTTGGCCGGGGCGCGATGTTGATTTTGGATGATGGCCGCAAAGTAGGCTTGTTGTCGCCGCATATCGTGCCAAAGTCGGCGATTTGCGACCCAGAGCTCACCTTAGATTTGCCGGCATTATTGACTGCGGCAACCGGCATGGACGCGATCACCCACTGTTGCGAGACGTTTATGTCACCGGCGTTGAATTTCCCGGCGGAGGGTATAGCGCTCGATGGACTATGGCGTGGGTGGCGGCACATTGAGCGCGCTGCCAACACCCCTCATGATCGTGAGGCGCGCTTTCATATGATGAGCGCGTCCACACAAGGCGCGATGGCGTTTCAAAAAGGGTTGGGCGCTGTGCACAGCTTAAGTCACGCACTCGGCGGTATGAATCCAAAACTACACCATGGCACGCTAAACGCAATGTTTTTGCCGGCGGTGATTTTGTTTAATGCCAGCGAAGCATCGATGCAGAAGGGTAAAAAGCTCGAGCGCTTGGCGCAAACCATGGGGTTGGGCGGCCCTGCTGAGGTGGCCCCAGCCATTAAGGCGTTAAACCAACGCCTCGGGCTACCCGCCGGCTTGGCGGCAATGGGGGTAAAACCGGAGATGTTTCCTCAGATAATCGAGGGTGCGATGGCGGATCATTGTCATAAAACGAATCCCCGCACGCCGACTTCAGACGACTATGCGGTCTTGCTTAAGCAGTCGATGTAGCGTTTTTACAAAAAAGCATCAGCCCTATCGTTCGGCGTTGTAACGCTCGATGCCCTCAAGAATTTCTTGATGTGCATCCGCGACGCCGCCCCAGCCCTGGACCTTGACCCACTTACCTTCTTCGAGATCTTTGTAGTGTTCAAAGAAGTGCTGGATTGCGTTCAGACGCATCGGATGAATATCTGCAGCCTGTTTCCAGTGGCTATAAATCGGTAAAATTTTGTCTTCTGGTACAGCGAGTAATTTGGCGTCGTCACCCGCTTCATCCGTCATTTTTAAGACGCCTAGCGCACGGCATCGCACCACCACACCTGGGATTACAGGAAAGGGAGTAATCACTAACACGTCAACCGGATCACCATCACCCGCGATGGTTTTGGGGATATATCCGTAGTTACATGGGTAGTGCATGGACGTGCCCATGAAGCGGTCTACGAAGATGGCACCGGACTCTTTGTCAACCTCATACTTGATGGGGTCGGCATTCATTGAGATCTCAATAATCACATTAAAGGATTCAGGGATCTTCTTGCCGGGCTTGACATTGTCGAGACTCATTGGGGCTCCGCGGGTAGGCTTAATTAGTGAATACCCTAATCTTAACAAATAAACAAAGACTCCCTCTCGGTGCGAATCTGCGGGATACTGCGTATGGCATTTTTTTTAGTGCTCGGCAGCGAAATATCCTTGCCGAAATAACAAGTATTACAGAGAAAACTGTTAAGGAGCTTTAGAGCATGAGCAACGTTACGTTGGGCCTCTATTTTGCCTTGGGCTGCGGAGTACTCGCGGTCATATATGGCTTTGTAGTGCGGTCCTGGATTTTGAACCAAAGTACCGGCAATGCCAAGATGATGGAAATCGCAGCAGCGATCGAGCAAGGCGCTGGCGCTTACCTGTCGAGGCAGTACAAAACGATCGGTATCGTCGGCGTGGTGTTGGCCATCTTGATAGCAGTTTTTCTGGATCAGGCGACCGCGGTTGGTTTCGTGATTGGTGCAGTGCTTTCTGGAGCATGTGGTTTTATTGGAATGAACGTTTCGGTTCGCGCCAACGTGCGAACCGCCGAGGCCGCAACCAAAGGCATGAACGAAGCGCTTAATGTGGCGTTTAAGGGCGGCGCGATTACCGGCATGCTGGTGGTCGGCCTGGGTCTGCTCGGGGTTGGACTGTTCTATATGTACTTACAAGCCACCGGCGCCGGTAAGACCATGTCTGCCATTTTGCATCCATTGATTGGTCTGGCATTTGGCTCTTCGCTGATCTCGATCTTCGCACGGTTGGGCGGTGGCATTTTCACCAAAGGCGCTGACGTTGGTGCAGACTTGGTGGGTAAGGTCGAAGCTGGCATTCCTGAAGATGACCCACGTAACCCAGCGGTGATTGCCGATAACGTTGGTGACAACGTGGGCGACTGCGCGGGTATGGCTGCCGACTTGTTTGAAACCTACGCTGTGACATTGATTGCGACGATGGTCTTGGGCGCGTTGATGATCAAGGTCGCCACGGCCGAAGCGGTGATTTATCCCCTCGTGCTTGGTGGAATTTCGATCATTGCATCGATTATTGGTTGCTCGTTCGTCAAAGCAACGCCTGGTATGAAAAACGTGATGCCTGCCCTATACAAGGGCTTGGTGATTGCGGGTGTGATTTCTTTGGTGGCGTTCTATTTCGCAACCAACTGGATCTTGCCTGACAACATACTGGCCGACGTAGGTTTTGCCACGGGCGGCAAGATGCGTTTGTTTGGTGCAACCGTTGTTGGCCTACTTCTGACAGCAGTGCTTGTCTGGATTACTGAGTACTACACCGGCACGGACTACGCGCCTGTTAAGCACATCGCTAAGGCATCAAGCCAAGGCCATGGTACGAACATCATTGCAGGCTTAGGCGTGTCGATGCGTTCAACAGCTTGGCCCGTGCTGTTCGTTTGTGCGGCTATCTACTCTGCCTATTGGTTGGGTGGCATCTACGGCATTGCAATCGCTGCGACGTCGATGTTGTCTATGGCAGGTATTGTGGTGGCTCTTGATGCGTACGGTCCAATTACCGACAACGCTGGTGGTATCGCTGAAATGGCTGGCTTGCCCCAGTCCGTACGCGACATCACAGATCCGCTTGATGCAGTGGGTAACACCACAAAGGCTGTGACCAAAGGCTACGCAATTGGATCAGCTGGTTTGGCTGCGTTGGTTCTGTTTGCCGACTACACCCATACGCTCGAGGCCAACGGCGCAAAGGTTGTCTTTGATCTCTCGGACCACCGCGTGATCATTGGCTTGTTCATCGGCGGCTTGATCCCTTACCTCTTTGGCGCCATGGCGATGGAAGCGGTAGGCCGTTGTGCGGGTGCTGTCGTTGAAGAGGTGCGTCGCCAGTTTCGCGACATCAAAGGCATCATGGAAGGTACCGCCAAGCCTGAGTATGATAAGGCTGTTGATATGCTGACAACCGCTGCAATCAAAGAAATGATTATTCCTTCTTTGTTGCCAGTCGTTGTGCCGATCGCCGTCGGTCTGTTGTTAGGCCCTGAGGCTTTGGGTGGCCTGCTGATGGGTACGATTGTGACGGGTCTGTTTGTTGCGATCTCCATGTGTACAGGCGGTGGTGCTTGGGATAACGCCAAGAAGTATATTGAGGAAGGTCATTACGGCGGCAAGGGCTCTGATGCCCATAAAGCTGCTGTGACGGGCGATACGGTGGGCGATCCTTACAAGGACACAGCGGGTCCTGCTGTGAACCCCTTGATCAAGATCATCAACATTGTTGCTCTGTTGATTGTGCCGCTGATTGTTTAATTTAAATCTCGGCGAGGAAAGCCGCCCCAGGAGACTGTGGGCGGTTTTTTTTGGCTATGATGACCACATGAAAAACATACTGACGGATTGGCGTCTCCCGAACCTGCGCGACATTGCCATACGCTTGGTGATGGTGGTGATGATCGTCGGAGTCGTATTGCCGTCGCCCGCACAGGCGCTCAATGTGGGTGACACGCTCAAGCTGGGCCCCATCACGCTGATGGATGGCAAAATACTGACCGCTGCTGATTTAGCAGGTAAACATGTTGTGCTGCAAATTTGGGCATCGTGGTGCCCGTATTGCCATCGTCAAAACCTAAATCTGATCCAACTTGCGCGTGACACAAAAGGTGGCAATCTTGTGGTGTTGGGTGTGTCGATTGATAAGGACCCAG
>CAMBPA010000066.1 GCA_945869355.1 Bordetella parapertussis | reverse complement strand
TTGGCGCGCTTGTTTGACGAGGTCCGTGGCTTCGTTGGCTATAAGCTAACGATCGATCTAGAGAAACAAGTCGTGATTGCGCAAGATGGTCGGGCCATGGAGTTTGAGATTACGCCCCATCGCAAGTACTGCTTGGTAAATGGTCTAGACGAAATCGGATTGACGCTGCGCAAGGAAGAAAAAATTCGCGCGTTTGAAGCAGAGCGACTTGCCCGCCATCCTTGGCTCGATGTTGTGCCGATTGTCCGTTAACCTTATCTTTAAACGGGCCGGTTTTCCGGCCCAATATTTTTGGATGTACCCATCATGACAAAAAAAATCGCGGTGTTGCCAGGCGATGGCATCGGTTCTGAAATTATGGAGCAAGCAGTACGCGTGTTGAAAGCCCTCGATCTTTCGCTCGACATTGAGTATGCGCCAGTGGGTGGAACCGCCTATGACTTACATGGACATCCTCTGCCGCCCGCGACATTAAAGCTTGCTCAAGAATCTCATGCAGTGCTGTTTGGTGCCGTGGGTGACTGGAAATACGACAAGCTGCCGCGCGAGCTTCGTCCAGAGCAGGCTATTCTCGGGTTGCGTAAGTCTCTCGGCTTATTTGCCAATCTGCGGCCGGCCGTTCTCTATCCGGAGCTCGCAAATGCTTCTTCACTGAAGCCAGAAATTGTTTCGGGACTCGATATACTCATTTTGCGCGAGCTGACAGGAGACATTTATTTTGGATCGCCGCGAGGTATCCGCACCGCGACCGATGGCCCCTTCGCCGGAAGCAAAGAGGGTTTCGACACCATGCGTTATGCCGAGCCAGAGATTCGACGGATTGCGCATCTCGGGTTTCAAGCAGCACAAAAACGTAGTGGAAAGTTGTGCAGCGTAGACAAGGCAAACGTACTTGAAACGTCGCAGCTTTGGCGTGATACGGTGATCGATGTAGCGAAAGACTACCCAGACATTGCGCTCACCCACATGTACGTCGACAATGCTGCCATGCAGTTAGTTCGCGCTCCACGAGAATTTGATGTCATTGTGACGGGCAACTTGTTCGGCGATATCTTGTCGGATGAAGCAGCGATGCTCACGGGATCGATTGGAATGCTTCCTTCCGCATCAATGAACGCGTCGGGCCAGGGTCTCTATGAGCCGAGCCATGGCTCCGCTCCTGACATCGCCGGTAAAGGTGTCGCGAATCCACTGGCCACTATTTTGTCCGCTGCGATGATGTTGCGTTATTCATTAGACAGCGATGCCCAGGCCAAGCGAATTGAGCGAGCTGTTCAACTTGTCTTGCAGCAAGGTTTGCGTACCGCAGATATCTTTGAGCCAGGCATGACGAAAGTTGGAACGGCCGCCATGGGTGACGCAGTACTCAAGGCACTGAATTAAGTTTTAATTAGCGTTAAAATGCTCACGATCAGCATATTCTTTATTTATACAAAAGCTCTGAAATGAAACACTCAGTTGGATTAGTCGGTTGGCGCGGTATGGTGGGCTCTGTGCTTATGCAGCGCATGCGCGACGAAGGTGATTTTGCACTCATTGACCCCGTATTTTTCTCCACGAGTAACGCGGGTGGCAAGAGCCCATCCTGGGCGGGCGAAACCCCATTGCAAAACGCTTTCGATATCGATGCGCTAAAGAAACTAAATACGATTGTGACGGCCCAAGGCGGTGATTACACCTCTGAGGTCTATCCTAAATTGCGCACCGCAGGGTGGACAGGATATTGGATCGACGCTGCGAGCACGCTTCGCATGAAGGATCACGCAATAATCGCTTTGGATCCAGTTAATCGCCCCATGATTGACGCGGCGCTTAAGCGTGGCGTGAAAGATTTTATCGGTGGTAATTGCACCGTGAGTTGCATGCTGATGGGTCTGGCGGGATTATTCAATCAGGGGCTAATCCAATGGATGACATCCATGACGTATCAAGCGGCCTCTGGTGGTGGCGCGCAACACATGCGTGAACTCTTGACGCAATTTGGGTTGATCAATGCGGAAGTTCAAACGCAATTGATGGATCCGGCCTCTGCGATTCTTGATATCGATCGCAACGTTTTGGCGATTCAACAGTCAGACCGACTCCCGACAGAGCATTTCGTAGTGCCGCTGGCTGGCAACCTTATTTCTTGGATCGACAAGGATTTGGGTAATGGGATGTCGCGCGAAGAATGGAAAGGCGAAGCTGAGACAAACAAGATCCTTGGTCGTGGCCAAGGTTTTGCTTCGACACCGATACCAATCGACGGGCTTTGTGTTCGCGTTGGGGCCATGCGTTGCCATAGCCAGGCGCTGACAATCAAACTGACGCGTGATGTACCGCTCGATGAAGTCTTGGATATCGTTGCCAATGGGACCGCTTGGTCCAAAGTCGTTGCGAACACAAAAGAAGAAACACTGAGTCGACTCTCACCGGTGGCGGTGACAGGCACGCTAGACATCCCTGTTGGGCGCATGCGTAAGCTGTCCATGGGCAATGAGTATCTGGGTGCCTTCACTGTCGGCGACCAGCTACTTTGGGGTGCGGCAGAGCCGCTACGTCGGATGTTGCGTATCACACTAGGTCAACTGTAAACCTTAAGGAAATGACAATGCGTAGTCGACGTCAAGTTGCGGTGCTCCCGAGATGCTTGGGCTTAACGGCTTTTGCGGGTTTGACGTTGTTATCGATCGGTCTGATCAACCCAGTTTGGGCAGCAAAACCCGGCCATGGCAGTGTCATGTCTCCGGCTGGGGCGCCGCTACGCTTGGAAATACCCTTGTACGACCTGACGTCCGAGGACGTCGCTGGTTTGAAGGCGAACGTCGCGCCGCAGCAAGCGTGGGCAGCGGCAGGACTGACAAGCCCCGCGCCATTAGAGACACTCTCTGTGAGCATTGAGCCAGGATTCTCTGCGGGTTCGCGTCGGCTAGTCGTGCGTTCCTCCCAATCCGTGAATCGGCCTGTGGTTGATGTGTTGCTCGACGTCTCGCTCGCCACAGGACGCTTAACCGTTCAGTCAAGCTACCTCGTCCTAGTGAGCACCGCGCCCTCTGGCAGTGTGGTGGTCGCACCCGGCGACACGCTCTCCGGTATTGCCCAACGTTACGCTGTGGCGGGCGCTGATCTGTACCAAATGCTTTGGGCGTTGTACCAGGCAAATCCAAACGCCTTCATTTCGCAGAATATGAATCTGCTGCGAGCGGGGGCCACTTTATCCATTCCAGATGCGAAGACAGTCCTCGCAGTGGACCCAAAGCAAGCCTACGCGATGTTCTTAAAGCATGCTGAGGCGTTTAAGCAGGGACGGGGACCGGCCAGTCGTCCTGGCCAGGCGCCGCTTGTGCCGCCCGGTCCTACCGCATCCGGCGCTGTACAACCGCCAGCAATACCTGCCCAGCCAGCGCCCACGGTCGATCAGCTGCGCCTGAGTGCTGCAACACAGAGTACGGCGCAAGAGGATGCAAAGGTTGCTGCGGCACAAGAGCTCAAAGAGATGCAACAACGCATCGAAACGCTACAACAGAATGTGCAGCAGTTACGCAATGCTGTTCAACAGCCAACGGAGCCCACGCAACGCGCTCAGGCTGGCAACGCCCCGCCGAGTAGTGGATCGGCTGGAAGTGCGTCACCTGGAAACGCTGCGCTGGGAAGTTCGGCGTCGGGAAACACCACGGCTGCGAGTACACCCGTTACTCAAGGAGCTCGTCCTGCTGCCTCAGGCATGGCGCGGGTGCAACAAATTGCGAATGACAATGTGCTGTGGGTGGTCCTGGGTGCGTCAGCCTTTTTAGCCCTGCTGATGGCGTTGATGCTACGGCGAGCCGGACAGCGCGAGACCGAGGTTGACGCAGCCGCGCACAACGATCCCGTGATTGCGAAGGCGTTTGACCAGAAGCTTCAGTCTATAGACTTGAACTTAGATTCCTCGGCAGCGGATCCGAAACCCGTCGCTGCTCCCGAGAAAAAAGTCTAGTTGGTCCGTCCAGCCATGGACAAGCCATGACTCGCATCGCCTTAGGCATTGTCTATGACGGGCAGGCGTGGCAGGGCTGGCAGACGCAACCACATGGCCAAACAGTGCAAGATTGTGTCGAAGCTGCGCTGTCTAAATTTACCGCGCAGCCCGTTGCGACTGTTTGTGCCGGACGCACGGATACTGGCGTCCATGCACTAAATCAGGTAATTCACCTCGACACGGATGCGATCCGCGCGGAAGAGTCTTGGGTGCGCGGCACTAATGCGCATCTACCTTCGAGCATTGGGATCCAATGGGCGCGCCAGGTGCCCGATGCGTTTCATGCGAGATTTTCCGCCGTCGCACGCTCCTATACGTATGTCATTTTGAATACTCGTGTGAGGCACCCATTATGGGAGGCGCGGGTCGGTTGGGTGCATCAACCGCTCGATGTTGCCGCTATGCAAGTGGCAGCGCGAGATTTACTCGGCGAGCATGACTTTTCTAGCTTTCGTTCTTCACAGTGCCAAGCGAAGTCTCCGGTGCGCACGATGCAGAGCGTCGCGATCACGGCGCAAGGCTCAAAAATTGTGGTGCAATTGACAGCAAATGCCTTCTTGCATCATATGGTTCGGAATATCATGGGAGCACTTGTGCAAGTAGGACAGGGGCGGCAAGGCGTGAACTATGTTTCGGAGTTATTGCTGGCCCGAGACCGTACGATTGCTGCGCCAACTTTTTCTGCGCAGGGACTCTACCTAACAGACGTTAAATATCCAGACTACGATTTCCCGCGATCCAGCTCGGAAGGTTTTAGTCTTGACAGCATTAACTTTGAAGACAGACCATGAGTGTGATGAAACGTACACGTATCAAGATTTGTGGGATAACCCGCGAAGAGGATCTCGCCTGCGCCGTGAAGGCCGGGGCAGACGCGTTAGGGTTTGTGTTTCATCCTTCCAGTAAACGCTATGTGAGCCCGGCGCGTGCAGGGGAGCTCTGCGCGGCCTTACCACCTTTCGTTGTCAGTGTGGCGCTGTTTGTAAATCCTGAATATACGTTTGTTCAGGAGGTCCTTAAGGAGATGGCGCCTGCCGTCTTGCAGTTTCACGGGGATGAGTCAGCGGATTTCTGCTTAAGTTTCGGCAGGCCTTATCTGAAAGCCTTTCGTGTCGGAGCGCCTGGGCTCGACACTGCCGCGGGCCTTGCTGCTCATGGCAAGCAATACGTCTCGGCGCAAGGATGGCTGTTTGATAGTTACTCGCCTATGTATGGTGGAAGCGGTCACGGTTTTGATCATGCATTGCTTGCCGAGGTAATGCGATTGGCGGTGGCACGCCCGTTGGTGCTATCAGGTGGATTGAATCCAACCAACGTGCAGGCGGCCATCGCATCCACCCAGCCCTGGGCGGTTGATGTCAGCAGCGGCGTGGAGTCTAGTCCGGGCGTGAAGTCCAACGAAAAAATCTTGGAGTTCGTTGCCGCAGTCTTCAAAGCGAACTCCAAGGCATCCCTTTGACAGCTAGGGCGCTAAACCGATATAATCGCTGTCTTTACAGGCGGTTAGCTCAGCTGGTTAGAGCGCCACGTTGACATCGTGGAGGTCGTTGGTTCGATTCCAATACCGCCTACCAATTAAGGCCCGTAGCTGGTTGGCTGCAGGTAGTTGCAGGTGCGAAACAGCGGCTTGGGGCCGCTATTTTTTTTGTTCACAGGATTGCTGATGGTCACGATCACACTGCCAGACGGTTCCCAACGCCAATATCCGGGGCCAGTTACTGTCGCCGAGGTTGCCCAGTCTATCGGGGCGGGGTTGGCGCGTGCAGCGCTTGGTGGTCGCATCTCCGCGGGGGGTAAGGCTACGCTTATTGACAGCTCCCATCGCATTAATCGTGATGCACAGCTCGCGATCATTACCGCGAAAGACGCCGAAGGGCTGGACTTAATCCGACACTCCACAGCACATTTGTTAGCCTACGCGGTGAAGGCACTTTTTCCGGACGCGCAAGTGACGATTGGCCCCGTGATTGAGAACGGCTTTTATTACGACTTTTCCTATAAACGCCCGTTTACGCCAGACGACCTGACCGCTATTGAAAAGAAGATGTCAGAACTGGCAAAGAAGGATGAAGTTGTTTCACGCGAGGAATGGAGCCGCGACGAAGCCGTCGCACATTTCAAAAAGATCGGTGAGCACTACAAGGCTGAAATCATTGGGGCGATCCCCGGTAATGAGCCTATCAGCTTGTACCGGGAAGGCGAGTTCATCGACCTGTGTCGCGGCCCGCACGTACCGAGCACCGGCAAGCTGAAGGTATTTAAACTGATGAAGGTCGCCGGAGCCTATTGGCGTGGTGACAGCAATAACGAGATGCTGCAGCGGATCTCCGGCACAGCGTGGGCGACAAAGGAAGAGCAGGACGCTTACTTGCATATGCTCGAAGAAGCTGAGCGTCGCGACCACCGCAAGATTGGTCGTGATCTCGATTTGTTCCACTTCCAAGAAGAAGGACCAGGGCTTATTTTTTGGCATCCCAAGGGATGGGCTATTTGGCAACAGGTCGAGCAATACATGCGCGCGGTGTATCGCGACAACGGCTACCAAGAGGTCAAGGCTCCGCAGATTTTGGATATCTCGCTTTGGAAGAAAACTGGCCACTGGGACAATTATCGCGAGAACATGTTTACGACGGAATCCGAGAATCGTGTTTATGGACTCAAGCCCATGAACTGTCCCGGCCATGTCCAGATATTTAATTCAGGATTGCATTCCTATCGTGATCTTCCACTACGTTACGGTGAGTTCGGTCAATGCCACCGTAACGAGCCTTCCGGTTCTTTGCATGGAATGATGCGCGTGCGCGGCTTTACACAAGACGATGGACATATTTTTTGTACAGAAGATCAATTGCAGGATGAGTGCGCGGACTTCACAGCGTTGCTTCAGAAAGTCTATGCCGACTTTGGCTTTCACGAGGTGCTCTACAAAGTCGCCACGCGCCCAGACAAGCGCATTGGTAGCGATGAGGTTTGGGATAAAGCTGAGACAGCACTGATGGAAAGCCTTCATCGCACTGGCTGCGCGTTCGAGGTTTCGCCAGGCGAGGGCGCGTTTTACGGTCCCAAGATCGAGTACACACTTAAAGACGCCATCGGGCGGCACTGGCAATGTGGAACCAT
>CAMBPA010000065.1 GCA_945869355.1 Bordetella parapertussis | reverse complement strand
TGGCGTAATAGGCCTTGAAGGATGCGGCGACTTGCTTGATTTGGGCTGGCGTGCCTGTCAAGCCTAAAAAGCTGGCATTAAATCCAGAGACATACGCACGCAATACTTCCGGGCTATCACGCTCTGGGTCGACAGTAATCATCAGCACTTGCACGCGACTGGCCTGGTCCCCCAGGGTTCGCATCATCTCGGAAAGCTCAGCAAGCGCCGTGGGGCAAATGTCGGGGCACTGCGTGAAACCAAAAAATACCAGCTGAACTTTTCCGGCAAAGTCCGAGGAGGTGTAGCTGTTGCCGTCCATGCCAGTAAGTGCCCAGCCACCACCTATTTTTGTTCCGGAAATATCACTCCCTTTAAACTTTACCGACGAACCCTCTCCACACGCCGACAAGCCTGCGATGAAGGCCGCCAAACCGAAGCTAAGCAGCGCTCGTCGAACGAGTGTGGGGCCGGCTCGAGTTATCAAGCGCATCGCTTAGCCGCCCACCACGACCAGCCAATGGTCAACTAAGAGCGCGGCAAATAGAAGCGATAAATAAAGGATTGAAAACCGAAAAAGTTTTCTTGCGAGTTCGTCGCTATAGACGCGGTATAGCTTCCATGCGTACCAAACAAACAACGCGCCGAGCAAGAGCGCAGACAACAAATACAACCAGCCACTCATGCCAACGATATAAGGCAATACCGTCGTTGCGACCAACGCAACACTGTAAAGAAGGATATGCAGACGGGTAAATTGCTGCCCATGGGTAACCGGCAGCATGGGCAGGCCTGCATTGGCGTAATCATGGCTTCGATACAAAGCAAGCGCCCAAAAGTGCGGCGGGGTCCAGATAAAAATAATCAGCACCAAGAGCCACGCCTCTGCGGGGACTGAATCTGCGACCGCCGCCCAACCCAAGGCGGGTGGCATCGCACCAGAGAGCCCGCCAATCACAATGTTTTGTGGCGTGCGCGGCTTCAAGATCATGGTGTAGATCACGGCATAACCTACAAAAGTCGCAAAGGTTAGCCACATCGTGAGCGAATTCACCCAACGATACAAAACGAACATACCAAGCCCACCCAGTACACCCGAAAACACAATCACTTGGATAGGCGAGATCGTCCCAGTGGCGGTCGCGCGCTTAGCCGTGCGCAGCATGAGCGCATCGATGCGTTGCTCGATCAGACAGTTCACCGCAAAAGCTGCCGCCGCAAGCAACCAAATCCCGATGGTGCCAGCGATCACCTTCTGCAAATCAGGCAGCGCCGGCGTCGCCAAAAACATGCCGATGACGGCACAAAATACCGCTAGTTGCGTGACGCGCGGCTTCGTGAGCACCAAATATTGGCGCAAGAGGCTGGGGGACGAGGCAGTGGCGCTAGGCATGAGAGTTGATTTTAAAAAGTCTAGCGTGATTGTACTTGTTGTCCCGGACCAGATTGCACAGAAAGACGATAAACAATCGTGACCGTCGCCAGCACCAAGCCCGCCGCACCCCCATTGTGCAGGACTGCGATCAACAGCGGCCAATGAAAGAAAATCGTTGTCAACCCCGTCATAAGCTGCGCCGTTAACAGTATTAAAACCAATTGTGCAGGGCCACGCGTCGCCCTGTCCGCGAGTAATCGCCATGCCAAGATGCCAAGCACGGCAAACACAACAAACGCAGAATTACGATGCACCCAATGGATACCCGTCAATGCCGTCTGGGAAATCATTTCACCGCTGGGCATCTCGCCTAGCCCCCGCACCACAGAAAAGCCATTGCGTAAGTCCATCTCCGGTATCCAACTGCCATGACAAGTTGGAAAATCCATACAAGCTAAGGCTGCGTAATTTGTACTAACCCAACCCCCCAATACGATTTGCGCGGCCAGCAACACCACACCCAGTAACGCCCACGATCGATATCTGAACGTTGCGACTGCTGGCTTGTCATACGCGCGCTCGCGCGCCGCTAGCCATGTCATCAGTCCTAATAAAAACATGCCGCCAAAAAGATGTGCCGTGACGACGGCGGGCATCAACAGCTGCGTCACCGTCCAAGCGCCAAACGCCCCCTGTATACAAACAGCCACCAACGTACCAATCGCAAGCTTGGGCGAATACCCAAGTGCCGTACGATGATGCCAGCCAAGCCCTGCGATCAAAATGATTAGCAAGCCTAGCAAGGCACCAACATAGCGATGAATCATTTCGATCCAGGCTTTAGGTAAGGTCACTGGGCCGTCAGGCATCACTTTTACCGCTTC
This sequence comes from Bordetella parapertussis, assembly GCA_945869355.1. Classification (GTDB taxonomy): domain Bacteria; phylum Pseudomonadota; class Gammaproteobacteria; order Burkholderiales; family Burkholderiaceae_B; genus Zwartia; species Zwartia parapertussis_F. The sequence goes on along the minus strand of CAMBPA010000065.1, from coordinate 4,886 downwards.
ACGTATGGAGTCCAGCGCACCAATCGGGGTGACGCTGCCATAACAGCCGGGCCAATCAGGGCAGCCCAGGCCAGAATCTGTCAGCCGCACGAATGCGCCAAACATGATGAGATCTAAGGTCAAGAACCATGTCAAAAAAACAATGCGTCGATAGCGGGCACGCCCCGCATCATGCGTGGTCGGTTTTGTTGCGATGGGCTCGTTCATCACCTTACTTTCCATTCGGTCTCTTCGCTAACTTTCACTATCCAATCCGCGAGTTGGTAATTAACTTGCGAATCTGATTACGAAATTTTTCAGGGTCTGCTTCAGGCGGATATTGCAAAATCAAGTTGCCACGAGGGTCGATGACCCACAGAGGCTTTGCCAGGGCCTCGCGCGCATCAGTCTCCGACACCTGCGGAAGTAAAAACTGCTTCAACACCTCTGGCTTGATGCGTACCATCACCGCACCTTTATAAGCCTCGAGTACTTTCTCCGGCACGGGTGCGTCATCGGTAATAAACCATATGCGCATTAAACGCTCAACATGCTTACCCTGACTCGCGTGCGAGTTACGCAAGATAAACAGCTTGCGCGCGCAGGACTCCGGGCATGTCGCATCATCTGCGGCGAGCAGTAACCATTTACCTTTAAGCGAACTTAAGTCAAAAGGCTGTCCATCCAATGTCGCTGCAGGCAACGCCGTCGCACTTGGAATGGGGCGCTGCGGTTCGATCAGCGTGCCGTAGCTCGCACTCCCCTCGGGTCGCAAGCTTGGATTGAAGTAAACGAGTAAGGCGCCGACAACGGGAGCCAAGCTCATGAGAAAAATAGCAATCAACGGTCCACGGCCACGAGGCTTAGCAACAACCAGAGGTTTAGGATTCACAGAGGTATTCACACACATCCCACTTATTAAGTTTGTCGACGTCGATGGCGAACAAAGCGCCACAGCACGACACACCATGCAATCAAGGCAATGGCCGCAAACCCAAACCATTGGGTCGCGTACCCAACATTCTTGTCCGCATCCAACGATGGCAAGGGCCAGCTACGCACGAGTCCATCCTGCGCAGGACTACGTTGCAACAGCACTAAGGGCAAAAATTTCAACCCTGTACGTTCGGCCAACGAAGCTAGATCCAAATTTTGCACGCGGACCACAGAAGCAGTATCCACCCAGCCTGCTTCGGTGACAGCAATACCCTTCCATAACGAAGGCAACCCACTGTCCTCGCCTTTTTGGCTCGTCCACAACTCAAACAGTCGAGGGACACGCAACGACATTTCGCCTTCGATCGTTTGTCGACTCGTCGACGTTTCTATTTTAGGCGCTTGTTGGGGTCCGATGGGACGAGAAACCCAGCCCCGCACGACCAACACGGCCGAGCCGCCCTCAAGCACCAGGGGCGTCGCCAGCCATAAGCCTGGGCGACCATCCAAATTACGGTTGTCTAGCAACACGCTGAACTGCCCCGCCCAGCGCCCGGTTGCCGACGCCGCTCGCCAGGGCTGGACCGCCTCTGTGGTCATGTTGGGGAGTATCTCGAGCGGTACCGCCTGACGACCTCGCTCAATCTCGGCGCTAATGACGCGTCGCTCATCGGCACGGCTTAACTGCCACCGTCCAAGCGAGCCGCACACGAGCGCTACGATTCCAAGCAGCAGCAACGCAAGCAAAGTGAGCCTATTGGACGAGGAGTGTTGCATGTCTGCGATAATTCCTTTTCATCTGAGGGACTCTAATGCGTATCTTTGTGATCATTGCATTCATTGGAATTCTAGGTAGCCTTGGTTCAGCATTGTTTTATCTGATGCGAGACAAAGGCACTTCAAACAAGACGGTCAACGCGCTCACTGTGCGCATCGGTATTTCTGTCGCTCTGTTTTTGTTCCTGCTTGTTTCCCACTGGATGGGATGGATAGAAACGACAGGGTTTCAACGTTAACGCCCCACCTTAAAAACAAAGAGGCCAGCGAAGCCGGCCCCTTTTGTTCAGCATAGTCAGACTGGCGACTTAGAACCAATACACAAAGAGATAAAGTCCTAGCCAAACTACGTCGACAAAGTGCCAATACCAAGCCGCGCCTTCAAAGCCAAAATGATGATCGGCTGTGAAATGGCCTTTAAGCAAACGGATCCAAATAACAGTCAGCATTGTTGCGCCCAACAACACATGAAAACCGTGGAACCCAGTCAACATAAAAAATAATGAGCCGAAAGCACCCGAGTTGAACTTTAAGTTCAAGTCTGTGTAGGCATGATAGTACTCATAGCCCTGGCAGATCACAAAGACAAAGCCAAGCACAATCGTCGCAAACAACCAGAAGCTTGCCTTACCACGGTGATTTTCACGCAACGCATGGTGCGATATCGTCAGCGTCACGCCTGAGCTCAACAACAGCGCCGTGTTAATCGTGGGCAACCAGAATGGTCCCATGGTTTGAAACGACTCAACTACTCCTGCTGGCCCGAGGTTTGGCCATACCGCATTGAAGTCTGGCCACAACAATTGCTTGTGATCTAAATCACCTAACCATGGCAAGGTAATCGTACGGGTATACCAAAGCGCGCCAAAAAATGCCGCAAAGAACATGACTTCAGAGAAGATGAACCAGCTCATGCTCCAACGATAGGAAACATCAATACGCTGGCTGTTCATGCCCGTCTCAGACTCATGGATGGCATCGCCAAACCAGCAGTACAAAACCACAAACAAGCCAAGCACGCCAGCCAGTACCGCCCACTTTGCTGGGCTAACGCCGTTGACCCAAGCAGAAGCCCCGAGCATCACGACCAACAGACAGACGCTCGCGCGCACAGGATGCGCAGAGTCTGGTGGCACGTAATAGTAGGGTGCCTCTTTACCGTGGACCGAGTGGGATGCACTCATAGTGTTCTCCATGCTGCGAAGTGTTAAATTATTTGAAACTAGACAATACCAAGCCCACAATGGTGACTAGGCTGACCACAAACAATACCCCAAACAATAAGCCTGCAACAACCAAGTGCACAGGATTGAGCTTCTCGATGTCCTCTTGATATCCCGTGCCTTTTCTAACTCCAAACATCGCCCAAGCGATTGCCTTGAGTGTCTGAATGAAGTTCAGCTTGCGCTGCGCCAACTGCTTGAGATCTTCGCCCATAACTTACCGTTATCCGTTATGTTCAAGCGAAAAAATGCGTATAAAACTGACGACTAATTGTCCACCCGAACAACGCTAAAACAAGCACGAGAAAAATCAAACCTGCTCGTCTATTTTTCTTACGTTGCTCTGGTGTCATCCCCATCGCCTTACTTAACCTCGGGGGGTGTTTCGAAAGTATGGAATGGGGCAGGCGAAGGTACCGTCCACTCCAAACCTTCAGCGCCTTCCCAAGGCTTGGCGGCAGCCCGCTCGCCTTTGCCAGCATATGATTTCAACACGATGTACAAGAACAAGAGCTGCGACAGACCAAACCAGAATGCGCCAAGTGTTGCGACCTGGTGGAAATCAGTGAACTGTGCGGCATAGTCTGCGTAACGCCGTGGCATACCGGCCAGGCCCATGAAGTGCATCGGGAAGAACGTGATGTTGAAAGAAATCATGCTCATCCAGAAGTGCCACTTGCCCAGACGCTCGTCATACATATATCCCGACCATTTGGGTAGCCAGTAATAGGTCCCTGCAAATAACCCGAAGAGAGACCCCGCGACCAAGACGTAATGGAAGTGTGCGACCACGTAATACGTATCGTGCACCTGAATATCGATCGGGGCCATTGACAAGATCAAGCCGGTAAATCCGCCGATCGTAAACACGAAAATAAAACCAATCGAAAACAGCATCGGGGTTTCAAACGTCATCGAACCACGCCACATTGTCGCAACCCAGTTAAAGATTTTCACACCCGTAGGGATAGCAATCAACATCGTCGCATACATGAAGTACAGCTGGCCTGTCACCGGCATACCGGTCGCAAACATGTGGTGTGCCCAAACAATAAACGAAAGGATCGCGATCGACGCTGTCGCATACACCATCGATGCATAACCGAACAGCTGTTTACGGGCGAAGGCTGGGATGATTGCCGACACAATTCCAAACGCCGGCAAAATCATGATGTACACCTCGGGGTGGCCGAAGAACCAGAAAATATGCTGGTAAAGAACCGGGTCACCGCCAACCGCTGCGTTAAAGAAGCCTGTGCCGAAGTGACGATCCGTCAAGACCATTGTGATCGCAGCCGCCAAGACGGGCATCACAGCAATGAGTAGATAGGCGGTGATCAGCCATGTCCAGCAAAACAAAGGCATCTTCATCAAGGTCATGCCTGGCGCACGCATGTTCAAGATTGTCACGACGATATTAATCGCGCCCATGATGGACGAGGCGCCCATGAGGTGCATGGCAAAAATCGCCATGTCCATGCCTGGACCCATCTGTGAGGTAAGCGGAGCATAGAGCGTCCAGCCTGCTGCCGTTGCACCGCCAGGCACAAAAAACGAACTCGACAACAAGGTACCCGCCACTGGCAGGAGCCAGAAGCTGAAGTTGTTCATGCGCGCGAAGGCCATGTCCGATGCACCAATCTGCAAAGGAATCATCCAGTTCGCGAAGCCAACAAAGGCGGGCATGATGGCGCCAAACACCATAATCAAACCATGCATGGTCGTGAATTGGTTGAACAACTCAGGGCGTAAGAACTGCAAACCGGGCTGACACAGCTCCGTACGCAGCAGCAACGCCAAGACGCCCCCAAGCAAAAGCATCGCGAACGAGAAAATCAGGTACATCGTTCCGATGTCTTTATGGTTTGTCGCAAACAACCAACGGCGCCAACCATGCAAAGATGGGCCGTTATGGTCGTGTGCGTGGTCATGGTCGTGTGCGTGGTCATGACCATGCCCGTGACCTGCTAC
>CAMBPA010000064.1 GCA_945869355.1 Bordetella parapertussis | reverse complement strand
GATGCTATGGCTTTTATTACTTAGTCCGCTTTGCATTGGCGTCTATTTGTTTGTCGTGATCAGAAGCCGAAAATCCAATTCACTTAGCGCATCGCCCTTGACCACGCTTCGTACCTCCTCACCTGCACATCGATACCTATGCAATATCTTGTTGTTACTCGGCTTGAGTTTTTTGATTGTTTGTCTGGCACGACCTAAAGCGTCGATGCTGCTGCCCACGCGTATCGACAGCATTATGATTGCCGTCGATACCTCCGGCAGTATGCAAGCCGACGATATTGCGCCGAGTCGAATCGAGGCAGCAAAAACGACCATTAAGCAGTTCATCGCCGCTCAACCCACACAGGTAAAACTTGGGATCGTCACGATTGCGAGTACGGCTGCCCTAATACAAGCGCCTACCGCCGACAGGGACGAACTCAATCGCGTCATTGAGAACCTGCCCCTTCAAGCCGGATCGGCACTAGGAAGCGGCATTCTGATTGCACTGACGGAGCTCATCCCAGGCACTGGGATCGATGTGCAAAAGATCTTGACCGAGTCCAACCAATCGACTGGGCCCACCGATTCGGGCACGCCACTTGACATGATCAAGAGACCGAAGGAGTCCGCTAGACTCGAACCCGGTTCAAATAAATCAGTGGCGATTGTTTTACTCAGTGACGGTGACAGTAATTTTGGACCAGACCCAATAAAAATGTCACAGCTTGCTGCAGATCTTGGCGTGCGCATTTATACCGTTGGCATCGGAACGCTCTCAGGCGCGGTGCTCAAGTTGCAAGGCATGTCTGCACGCGTGAAGCTCAATGAATCGAACTTAAAACAAATCGCTGAAAATACCCTTGGCATCTACTACCGCGCGGCAACAGAAGTCGATATTCAACAAATCTATCGCGCGCTCTCTGCATCCATTCGCTTAGAAAAGCACCAGACCACAGAGATCTCTGCGCTATTTCTCGGGCTAGGACTTCTTTTGGTTTTGGCAGCCTGCATTGCGTCGTTCAGTCGCAACGGGAGAATTGTTTAGTCTGATCAGGCAAAGCAGCGGGGTGGAAGCCGTCGACGAAGAACTAACGCCCCGTTTGACGGCTTAACGTCCCCGGTCGCCGCGAAGCAATTGAGGCCATCGAGACCGCATCACTGCGCAACGTATCAAGGTGCTTTGACATACATGTCGCTGCAAGCTCTTGGTTCATTTCTAATATCCCGCGCAGTACCATTTCGTGCTCTTGAATCGAAATTGCCATTAAGCCCGCGTGGAATGTCACCTCTTTACGGTACGCCTCTAGGCGATTGCGTAAACCTAAGGTTTGTTCTTGTAGATGGCGATTATGACTGGCACCATAGATACACTCATGGAATTTTGCATTCGCGCGATAGAAAGCCTCCGGGTCATCGCGCTCTGCTGCATCGATACACTCTTGATGCGCTTGCGTTAACGCCTGTCGATCTTGAGCGTTATGCCGGCGCGCAGCGAGACTTGAGCACGCCGCCTCAAGAAACCCCATCACTTCAAACATTTCGATTACACGTCCGGTATCAAGCTGAATGACAAAAGCGCCTTGTCTGGGTTTGATTTCGATCGCGCCTCGCGCTGCGAGCTGGCGTAGCGCCTCTCGCACAGGCGTACGGGAAGCACCAAAACGGTGACAAAGCCACTCCTCTTCTAAGTGCATGCCTGGGGGCAGCTTTCCGTTGCCGATCTCAAGCGAAAGCGTCTCAACAATCGAGATTGACAGAGGTTGTTTAGCGCTCGCAGGCTGCACCAAACCTTCAGACTTAGGCATATCAATATCAAAGGCGGAAGAGGGTTTAAACATAAATCGTGCCTTTTGCTTAGGCACCAGTCCGGTGCATTGCTAAAAGTACAACAAAAAACCAGTCACTTGTGCTCCGGTAGTGTGCTTTATGTATTTCCATCACAATCAGCAATCAAAACGCGACCGCAATATTTCTCTTGACGTATACATGATATTTGTTAGCGTGATGCTGTACAACCCCTTACCTTTCCCTGCTCAAAAGGAATGCTCATGTACCAAACACGTCGAAGCTTCATTAAATTAGCTGGCGCTAGCAGCGCAATTACGGCTCTCGGTATTTCCGCACCGAGTATTGGTCAAAGTGCAAACAAGATTACCTTTACCACGTCGTGGTTACCTGAAGGTCCAAACCTTTTCGCCTATGTCGCTCGAGATAAAGGGTTTTGGAAAAGCAATGGGCTTGATGTCACGGTCGCACGTGGCTCGGGCTCAGGTCCAACCGCACAAGCCGTGGGTGCGAACACCTTTATGTTTGGAATGGGTGCGACGCCAACGGTGATGGTCCAAGCGGCCAAAGGACTCCCCATCACCTCTATTGCACAACTTAATTACGATGCCCTGATGGGTGTGGGTGTGTTAGCAAGTTCGCCTATCAAAACACCCAAAGACCTCGAAGGAAAAAAGCTGGGTGCCAGCGTCGGCTCCGGTGAATATCCATTCCTACCCCTGTATGCCAAAAAAGCAGGTTTTGACTTTAGCAAAGTCACGCTCGTACAGTTGGACTCTAAAGTTCGAGACAGATCGCTGATTGAAAAACTTGTTGATGGAGTAGCCGCCTTCGGATCAAGCACTATTCCCTCCCTTGCCTCCAACGGAGTCGATGTGCGTTTTATGCTGTTTAAAGCCGCAGGGCTTGAGTTTTACGGGCAGTCATTAATCACCCAAACAGCACGAATTAAAGCCGAACCAGCGATGTGCCAAGCTTTTGTAAATGGTGCAATGCAGGCTATTCAATTTGTGATGACCAATCCCGACGAGGCGTTGGCTATATTTCTGAAAGCAAATGATGAAGTCGCAATGACTGCCTCCGGAAAAAACTATGCGCAAATCGGTCTGGGCTTGACCAACTTAACAAATCTTGTCCCAGAAGTAACCAACAACGGACTGGGCTGGGCAGACCCGGCGAAAATGAAAAGCCAAGCAGAGATCGTGCTTGAGTTCGCTGTAGGCCAAGGGGCAAAATTACCAGAGATGACTTCCCTATTTACAAATCAGTTCGCCGGAAAAATAAAACTGTCAGAGGCGCAGCTTACTCTGGCCAGAAAAATGGTTGAACCGTACCGTAAGTATGTAGCGTAATAGTCTTGCCTTGAATGGCAAGACGTCTCGAAGGTAATAAGGATGTGCATGCATTACATCTCTGCAACGGATGTCGAAAAGACCTACCAATCTCCCAGCGGCCCCGTCCCCGCGGTCGCTGGGGCAACTTTTAGTGCATCAGAAGGTGAATTTATTTCGCTTCTCGGGCCAAGCGGCTGCGGGAAAAGTACGTTGCTCATGATGCTTGCGGGACTCGAACAACCCACAAGTGGTAGCTTCCATCTGGCTGGACATGAGGTGGACGGCCCTCGCCGAGAGACTGGAATTATTTTTCAGGATGCAACGTTACTTCCCTGGAAATCAGTCTTGGAAAACGTCATGTTCCCGATTCAGATACTGAAACTATCTGAGAAGGACTTCATTGATCGAGCCAACGAACTACTCAATCGTGTTGGGCTATCAAATTTCACTGCAAAAAGACCGCATGAATTATCTGGTGGAATGCGACAGCGTGTGGCTATCTGTCGTGCACTGATTCACGATCCAAATATTCTCTTGATGGATGAGCCCTTTAGTGCGCTGGATGCGATCACTCGCGACCAAATGAATGTAGTCTTGTCAGAGCTACTAGAGCGCTATCGCAAGACCGTCATATTTGTCACGCACAGTATCCGCGAAGCGGTCTATTTATCCGATCGAGTGCTCGTGATGGGAGGCAAGCCCTCCTCGATCATTCTAGACTTAACCATTCCCTTCAAACGTCCCCGCCAATTTGACATCGAAGAAACGGCAGAATTTGGCGCGTTGTGCCGCGAACTACGTCTAACGATCGAGCGCGCACATCATGGATAAACATAAAAACAAGATGGGCGTGGGAACTGAAACGGGAGCGCTCGTCGGTGGCAACCAGAAATCTGAGGCTTTCTCGCGCGTGAGTTTGACAGCCAATGCGCGTAGTATCTTTTTACCCATTCTGCTGGCCGTTGGCGTGCTGGGCTGCTGGGAACTGGCCGTGCGCCTGAGCAATATCCCCCAGGTCATTCTTCCAGCGCCGACAGCAATACTCGAAATTATTGGTGCACAGCACGAGATTTTGTTGCGACATGCCATTCCCACCGTCCTTGAGGCGGCGGCCGGCTTTCTCATTGCCTGCACACTCGGCATCGCGCTTGCGGTTTGGCTGAGCTACTCACGCCTTGCGCGCGAAGCACTCTACCCGAACCTTGTATTTTTTCAATTGATCCCAAAAATCGCTCTTGCTCCACTATTTATCATTTGGCTGGGAATCGGCACAGAATCCCGTTTAGCTTTCTCAGTATTCATTAGCTTTTTTCCAATCGTGATCGCAACGACAGCAGGTTTTTCTAACGTAGATCGCAACATGATCAAGTTGTGTAAATCGCTTACGGCAACAGAGTGGCAAACGTTTAAAAGCGTTAAGTTCCCCAGCGCGCTTCCCTACATCTTTAGCGGGATGAAAGTTGCGATGACGCTGGCCATTATCGGTGTGATCATTGGTGAATTCATCACCGCACAACGTGGCCTAGGCTATCTCATCGTCTTTGCGACTGCGCGAGCAGAAACGGGCGTCGCCATGGCAGCGATCGTTATTCTTTGCGGCGGCGGTCTTTTGCTTTATGGCGTTGTCGCGCTAGCTGAAAACCTGGCGAATCGTCGTTACGGCGTTCCACGCGGCTAAACGTCTTATCGAGAATTTATTTAAATCAAAGAGACAATCATATGGACCTTAACCTAAAAGGTAAGTCAGTTCTCATTACAGGCGCATCCAAAGGCATAGGGCTGGCAACGGCCGAGTCGTTTGCTGCTGAGGGCTGCACACTGCATTTGACGGCGCGCTCAGCGGATGCGTTGGAAGCTGCCAAGCAAAATCTGAGTCAGAAATATGGGGTAGCGGTTCACATCTATCCCCTAGATTTATCAAAGTCTGAGAACATTACCGCCTTAGCGAACAAGGCTCCTAATGTCGATATCGTCATCAACAATGCCGGCGAGGTTCCATCAGGCCCCATCGAATCACTATCTGAAGACGACTGGCGCCGCGGTTATGACTTAAAGCTTTTTGGCTACATCTTCCTTACCCGCGAGATGTACGCCCGAATGAAAGCTCGGCGCTCAGGCGTCATCATTAATGACATCGGAAATTCTGGTGAAAACTGGGATGCAAACTACATTGCTGGAAGCACAGGAAATGCTGCGCTCATGGCATTCACCAAAGCACTCGGTGGACAGAGCTTAGATTATGGCGTGCGCGTGGTTGGCGTGAATCCTGGTCCCGTTGAGACCGATCGAATGATAAAAATCAATAAAAGACGCGCCTTGGATCTCTGGGGTGATGAAAATCGTCACGTAGAGCTTCGAGCCAAATACCCCGGCGGGCGTCCGGCGAGCTCACAGGAAGTGGCTCATCTGATGGTCTTCTTAGCATCACCTCGTGCCGCCTACATTACTGGAAGTATCGTTACGATTGATGGTGGGATTTCGGCCAGAGGATCCATCATTAAGGAAAGCGCATTTAGTTCTGACTAAGAGGGATCCCTTGTCCGATCAGTCGTCATGTCACAAAAATTTTTTGATTAAAGAGGCAACAATATGAGCTGGGCTACAACATCCGACAATATTCGTCTGTATTACGAAGAAGCAGGTTCGGGCACACCAATTGTCTTCGTTCACGAGTTTGGCGGCGACTGGCGCAGCTGGGAGCCGCAAATGCGAAGCTTTTCTCGCCGGCATCGCTGCATTACCTTTTCTGCGAGAGGCTTCAAACCTTCGGATATCCCCCAAGACGTGAAAGCCTATTCTCAGAGGCAAGCTGTTCATGACATTCTGTCCGTCATGGACGCAGCAAAAATCGAGCGTGCGCACATTGTGGGTTTATCAATGGGAGGCTTCGCCACCTTGCATTTCGGCTTAGTCGCCCCACAACGTGCGCTATCGCTCACGGTAGCAGGTGCAGGCTACGGAGCCGAAAAACACACGGAAGAGTACTTTCGTAACCTTTCACGAGAAGTTGCTAATCAGTTTTCCACGTTAGGAAGCGAAACCTTCGCTAAAACCTATTCACTCGGGGCGTCCAGAGTGCAATACCAAAACAAAGATCCCAGAGGTTGGCAAGAATTCGCGATTCAGCTCGGCGAGCATGACAGCACAGGCTGCGCAAACACAATGCGCGGCGTTCAAGCTGAACGCCCCTCCATCTACGACTTAGAGGCGGACCTTAAAAAAATGACAGTGCCTACCCTAATTATGGTGGGAGATGAAGATGACCACTGCCTTGCACCGGGTATCTTCATGAAAAAAACGATTCCCACCAGCGGTTTGATTGTGATGCCAAAAACTGGTCACACCTTAAATCTCGAAGAACCCGAGCGCTTTAATCGTGATCTGAGCGAGTTCATAGACAGTGTCGAGGCTGGTCGTTGGCTTGCTCGAGATCCTAGGGCACTTGGTTCGGAAATTATGAAAACATCATAATCGCTGACCCAACCTACCTCGCGCACACCTCACTACCACTTCTCAACTCCGGGCCGCAGATCTAACTCGAAGGTCCATGCATCGGGGGTCTGTTCGTGTAGCCACAGGTAAGCGCGGGCAATGCTGTCTGGCTCGACCAAACCTGTTGGCCCTAAGGCTGCGACACGTTCAGGTTGCGTCGTGCGAACGCGCTTTGAATCGATCACACCATCCACCACAATATGAGCGATATGCAAGCCCTGTGGTCCAAACTCACGGGCCATGCTTTGTGCCAAGGCACGCAGGGCCGCTTTCCCACCCGCAAAGGCACTGAAACCCACGCCGCCTCTTAAGCTGGCTGTCGCACCGGTAAACAAAATCGTGCCACGGCCTTTGGGCAGCAGCGCCCTCGCCGCCTCGCGACCAACTAAGAAACCAGCCATTGCGCACATTTCCCAGGTTTTGAAGTATTTTTCTGCAGTCATTTCTAACAACGGAAAGCGCACATTACCGCCTACATTGAAGACGACCACTTCAAGTACACCCACTTCGGTTTCTATTTTCTTGAAGAGTGCGAGGACCTCATCCTCACGGCGCG
>CAMBPA010000063.1 GCA_945869355.1 Bordetella parapertussis | reverse complement strand
TGACCGCTGCGCGAACGCCAGCCGCCCAACGTTGATGCCGCGCGAAAACCTTTTCCATGCCTTCGTCGGCAAGCATGTCTTGCGCTTCCGATAGACCATAGAGTAGGTTGGTACTCGAGGTGTAAGGCCAGTAGCCATCCTTGTTCATTTCAATGATTTCGTCCCAAGCCCAAAAGGCGCGGGGAAGCTTGGCAGTCTTCGAGGCCTCAATCGCACGCGGTGACACAGCGTTAAAGCTAATGCCCGGAGGCAGCATCAAGCCTTTCTGTGAACCACTAATGGAGACGTCAATGCCCCACTGATCATGTTGGAAGTCTGCACTTGCAAGACCGGAGATGGTGTCGACCATCAAGAGGGCCGGGTGCTTAGCATCATCCATCACTTTACGAACAGCCGCTATGTTGGAGGTCACGCCGGTTGAAGTTTCGTTGTGCACAACACAGACGGCTTTAATCTCATGATTCTTGTCTTGCAGCAGGCGCGCATGAATCAAGTCCGCTTGCACGCCACGTCTCCAGCCAGGTGCGTTCGGCAGATGCTCATCCGTCCCTTGCCAAGACAAAATCTCGGTCTTGAGGCCAAGTCGTGTGGCGAGCTTATTCCACAACGAGGCAAACTGACCTGTCTCAAACATCAAAATGTGGTCGCCGGGGCTCAGCGTATTGGTCAGTGCCGCTTCCCAGGCACCTGTCCCGGAAGCGGGGTAGATCACGACCGGATGCTTAGTCTTAAAAATATCTTTCATGCCTTGCAACACTTTCAGACCAAGCGCACCAAATTCTGGGCCGCGATGGTCAATGGTCGGCAAGCTGATGGCGCGCAAGATGCGATCCGGCACAGGGCTAGGACCTGGGATCTGTAGAAAGTGGCGGCCAGTCGGATGAAAGTTAAGCTTAAGCATGTTTGCTCCGTCGAGAATAGAGGGAAAATTACCACAATGTTGCCCGACGAGGGGCTAAAACACTAAGGTAATTGGAGGTTTAGCCCCGCTTGCTCACGCAGGTTTTTGATATCGGACATGGTGTCTATATCAGCCAGAAAATGGCCGTTTTGGCTAGGATATTGGTGAACGAGCTCTCGGTGGCTCTCGATAAACGCTCGGCATGTTTCACCAGAGGCCAGCACTGCCTGCACCGCCTCATGACCCAAGGCAACAGGGTTACCGCGCTTGCCGTCTACTCGTGGGTACGCGATGCAGGTGCGAGGAGGTCGACCGTTATAGGCCTCAATGCACTCTTGATAATCGTGTGCGGTCATGAGTGGTTGATCGACCAATACGACTAAGGCGAGGGCGTAAGGCGCAGCCAACGCCGTGAGACCATGCAGAACCGAGGATTGCTGGCCATTTTCAGGTGCTGGATTTCGAACAACTCTTACGGTCTGCGCCCACGCCGCGGTAGCGGCTGAGGTCCTCAGCAAGGTTTCGACCTCTGCGTGGTAGAAGCCCGTGACGACGACAATCTGTTGGATGCCGGCCGCATGTAGCGCCTCCAGTTGGCGCAGAACCAGAGGCTTGCCATCGACCTGCACGAGGCTCTTTGCGCAGCCGCCAAGTCGTGAGCCTTGCCCGCCGGTTAACAAAACGGCCGCGACGCTTAAGGGCTGACCGGTGGCCAGATTGGTTAAGGCGACTTTGTGCGCTTGCGGCACCTTTTCTTTGAGCGTGAGGCCATCAGGTATCGTCGTGCCCGCAGCGAGCCCACCGTCATTGCCCACAATGGCTATGTTGTCGTTGGAATACATACGGATAAGGCGAGGCTTACTTGGCGGCTTTGGAGCTGTCATGTTCAAAGATGTCAAAACGGCTTGTTTTGCGGGCCGTTGTTTGGTTGAATAGGATGCTTGGTTAGCAATGAGCTTAACCTTTTGGGGACAAATATGGGTCAAACCATGACCGAAAAGCTTTATGCAGCGCACACGGAGTCGGGTGCTGCCAAGGCAGGGGACATCGTAATGGTGTCTCCGGATGTTGTATTAATCAATGATGTGAGTGGCACCATCACGATTGAGCAACTTGAGCGCATGCAAGTGGCTGGCCCGCGGTATCCCGAGCGGGTCGTGCTTGTTGCCGATCATTTTTCGCCTGCAAAGGATATCATTAGCGCCCAGTCCATCCGCTTGCTCAGGCAGTTTGGACGCCAATTTGGGATTGAGCACTACTACGACGCGGGTAACGGCGGGATTGAACACACCTTGTTGCCGGAGATCGGCATGATTGGCCCAGGAGGGATAGTTTTTGGCGCTGATTCCCACACCTGTACTGCGGGCGCGTTAAATGCATCAGGCATGGGCTTTGGTTCAACCGACTTGGCTGCCGCCATGGCGCTCGGTGAGTTATGGGTCAAGGTGCCAGCGTCAATGCGTATTGATATCGTTGGTTCGCCACGTCCGTACGTGACGGGCAAGGACATCATCCTGTCGTTGATTGCTGCGATTGGCTCGGATGGTGCATCCAATTTGTCGATTGAGTTTGGTGGGTCAGGACTGTGTCATTTAAACGTCGATGAGCGGATGGCTGTCGCGAACATGGCGGTGGAAGCCGGTGCGGAGACCTGTGTCTTCGAAGCCGACGAGCAAGTGCATGCCTTTGCAGCAGCGCACGGCTGGCGCGCACGTTCGGCGGTGGCGCCGGACCCTGATGCGCACTATCAGTCGAGCCGCGTGATCGACTTGGATGCGCTGGAGCCGCTGGTGGCCGTGCCGCCATCCCCCGCAAATGGAACGGTGTTGTCTAAATTGGTCGGTACAAAAGTCGATCAGGTGTACATCGGGAATTGTTCCAACGGAACCCTGACCGATTTACGACAGGCAGCCTCGATTTTGCGTGGCCGCAAGGTGAGTCGTGACGTTAGGGTCATCATCGTACCGGCCACCAATGCGATTTACCGCGAAGCGGCAGCAGAGGGGTTGCTCGAGGTGTTTGCCGCGGCAGGTGCTGCAGTGTCTTTGCCGACATGCGGCGCCTGCTTTGGCGGCCATATGGGGGTGCTCGCAGAAGGCGAAACGGCAATTGCCACGACAAACCGAAATTTCAAAGGCAGAATGGGACATCCTAATTCACGTGTCTATCTCTCCAATGCTTGGGTTGCTGCAGCAGCAGCCATCAACGGCGAGATCGTTGATCCAAGTATGCTTGCGGTTATCTAAATAGGCCACAGTCCATGATTTCATCCGTTTGTGTGCATCGTTATGGTGACAATGTCGATACCGATACGATTATTCCTGGTCGCTACCTCACGTTAAGACGCCCCGAAGATCTTGCCGGACATTGCATGGAGGGGCTGGATCCGGACTTTGTGCAACGAGTCAAGGCCGGTGACATTATTGTGGCGGGTCGAAACTTTGGTTCCGGATCATCCCGAGAGCACGCGCCCATCGCGATTCGGGCAGCCGGAATCTCTTGCGTGGTGGCAACGAGTTTCGCGCGCATTTTTTATCGCAATGCGATCAACATTGGACTGCCGGTGTTTGAGTGTCCTGAGCTTGTCGCCGCAGTGAGTACAGGAGATCGTATTGATGTGGACCTCGTTGCTGGTGCATTTGTCTACGGTGCAAAGCGCTTTGAAACGCCACCATTGCCGCCCGTCATTCAGGCGATTGTCGATGCACAAGGACTCGTCCCTTACATCGTGAACGAGAATAAGCGGCGATCAGCCGACGGATGGAATCGATGAAGTTTCAGAGTCGCTGGTTTTGGTTCGCTGCTGCGGTGTTGGTGGCATTAAATGCCTTTGTCTATTTTTGGTGGGCGAATCGTCCCTTAGTCATTCTTAAAACGACTGAGCTCAACCGCGATATCGTCACGGGTTTGCAAAGCGAAGCTAACCGCCTGCAGCAAATCTTGGATGCGGCCTGCGGGACACCAGGCCTGGAGTCTTACAAGAGAGGCGAGATTGGGCCCGTGCAACCCGTAGCCACAGGATCCCCCGCCACACCACCGCCTGAGCCGAGTGCTTCGGTCCTTGCGCAAGATAAGCTGGTGGCGCTGCTTGATGCGGCGACCGTCAGAGTTCTGGTGTTTAGTGCGAGCAATAAATATCAAGGCCACGGCACGGGTTTCTTTATTGATCAAAATACGATTGTCACTAATCGGCATGTGATCGAGAGTGGTCGCTCCTTTGCCATCACCAGTCGAGCCCTTGGCAAAGAACCGATCCCGGTTCGTTTAATCGCCGCCACGCGCGATTCGGAATACACCAACCCCGACTTCGCAATTTTGCGTGCAGATAGAGTGCCGGCGGGCATTGCCAAGCTTGCGATCGCGACCGAGCCGCAAGTGCTACAAACGGTGGTTGCAGCGGGTTATCCAAGTTCGGATATTCGTGTGGATGCGGATGTGGTGACACCGAACACTGTCTTTTCGCAAGGAGAGGTGAGTGTTCTTCAGCGTCAGCGTAACAACATGGTGTTGGTGCTGCACACTGCAAAAATTGCGACGGGCAGTTCGGGAGGACCCTTGGTCAATCGCTGCGGTAATGTCGTGGGTGTCAATACATTTATCGGCGCACAGGAAGATAAGTTTAGTGATCGTTCGCTGTATGCGCTGTCGGCTACGGCCTTGCGTACATTCCTCGATCAGAGTGGTCAGTCGTATACAAAAATGTCGAGCGAATGCGCCTCGGCTCCTAAAAACTGACGGCCAACGGACAGAGACGATTCATCATGCAAACTTTGCCAGTTGTCACACAGCGGAAACTTATCGATGTCAAAGGGATAAACGGTCAGCCGGTGTTCACCTATTATCAGCAGTTGGTGAACCTGTTACAACGCGACGCCGCTCAGCCACCGCTGTCACTGTTTTTTGCAGAGCCCGTTGTCAATCCACTCAAGGGCGAGATTGCCTGGTCTACCAAGCTATCCGGTGAGGTCAGGCCATTTGAGGCGCTCAGCCCGACAGAAAAAATCAACGTTGCGCAGAAACTGTCTGCGAATTGTCAAAGGGTTCGAGCGCTCGCCCGGCAGATTTCGGGCGATGGTGCATCCTCTGCCTCTGCGCATGGTGCGCAAGCCTTGCTGGCAATGCTCTCTACGCCCGATGCGCTGAACTCAGTATTCGTGGTGGGCGACCAACTGGTTATCGCCCAATGGGGGTGTATGCCCTATGGCGATAAATCGACTGATTTCGATCTCGACACGCGTTTTGCGCAAGCCTGGCGTCCGGCTGAAAAGATTGTCGCGACCCACAAAGCCAAGTCCGACCCGTCCGAAAGGCGGCGGTCCGGTGCGGCTGTGCTCCCTTGGCTGATTTTGCTTGTGTTGTTTTTGCTGTTGCTGGCAGGGCTGACTAATCGACAGTGGATCGGCTTTGTCACAACGAGTGTGAGTGCACAAGAAGAAACGGCGCTTCGTGCGCGCATCGAGCAGTTGTGGACGCAGATTGGCGTGAAGTCCCAATCGTGTACCCCTCCGGTGGTCGCGCCACCTCCCGTTGCCGTTGTGGTGCCACCCACTGCCGCAGAGCCGAGCACAGTAAGTAGCTCCGAAATCGATCGCCGCTTGCAGGCAAACGATGTCACGCAGGGCAAGTACATCAACGTGGCGCTTGCCTGGCAGGGACAGGCTGATTTGGATTTACTGGTGGTCCAGCCCGATGGCGTCACCATTAGCATGTACAACGACCATGTACGCAAATCACCCAGTGGCGGTAGTTTGGATATCGATGCGAATGCCTGTCAGAAAATGTCTGGCTGCGCAACACGTCCCGAACCGATTGAGAATATTTCTTGGAATGAGAAGCCTGGAAGTGGTCGATACCAAGTTCGCGTCAATATGTTTAGTGCCAATGCCCCGTTGGCAGAAAGAAAAGATATCCCCTTCACGGTAGTCGTCACAATCGATGGGAAGAAAAATACTTATGAAGGTGTAGTGAAAGTCAGCGATACGGTTTGCGCAGAACGCTGTCACAGTAAGGTCCCTATTAATGTAACTTTTTTTATTGTCCCGTAAGCATGGTTGACGTTAGTAACGAAGAAAAGAAGAATAATGATGAGTCCCGTATCTAAGGTAGTTCCAGATGTCTCGCGCCAGTTAGCCAAATTCACCGCTGAGTTTGAATGGAATGACGTTCCCGAACAGGTACGACATGAAGCGAAGCGCTCTTTATTGAACTACTTTGCGACCGCACTTTCCGCCTGTTATGACCCCACGGTTGAGAAAGCGCTACGCGTGTATGGCGCGTTTTCCAATTCGCAACAAGCCACGATTATTGGGCGTGCTGAGCGGATGGATGTGCTCACCGCTGCAGCGATCAATACGATCGCTGCAAATGTCTTTGATTTTGACGATACACATATCCCCACGATTATTCATCCGACTGCCCCGGTGGCGTCCCCAGTGTTTGCTTGGGCGCAAGCGCGTGCGGTGACGGGTGTCGAGGCACTCTTGAGCTTCATCGTTGGGGCAGAAGTGGAGTGTCGAATTGGTAATGGGGTATCGCCCGGGCACTACGCGCGCGGTTGGCACATCACCTCGACCTGCGGAGTATTTGGTTCGGCATGTGCGTCGGCCCGGTTGCTAGGTCTGACAGAGCAACAGTCTCTTTGGGCGCTTGGGTCCGCCTCGGTGCAAGCCGGGGGCTTGGTTGAGTCGCTTGGTACGATGGCTAAGAGCGTGAGTATGGGTAACGCGGCGCGAAACGGAATGATTGCAGCACTACTTGCGCAGCAAAATTTTGATGGACCCAAGGCCCCAATTGAGGGGGTGCGTGGGTTTATGCCGGTGACGTGCGATGTGCCGGATTTCGATGCGGTGGTGTCAGACTTAGGAAGTCGATGGGAGCTACTGCAGAATACGTACAAGCCTTATCCTTGCGGTGTTGTGCTTAACCCTGTGATTGATGCCTGTTTAGACATCGCCCGCGATGCACAGTTTGTGCAGCGGTCGGTGCAGAACATTTCCCGTATTGAATTGGTGGGTCGCCCCTTGCTGAAGCAGCGTACCGATCGCCCCGGTATCCGAACCGGTCGAGAGTCACAAGTGAGTGCACAGCATGCGGTACCGGTTTCGCTCGTGCGAGGGCGGGCAGGGCTGGCTGAGTTTAGTGATGAGGCTGTTGCCGATCCCGCGCTTCAGGCGCTGGGTCAAAAGGTCTGTTTTATCGAAGATAGCGCGTATGGTGTCGAAGCCGCGACAGTCAGAGTCCATTGGGCAGACGGTTTTGTCTTGAGCCGCACCGTGGAGGTGCCGCAAGGCTCGACGGGCAAGCCACTGACTGATGCACAGATTGAAGAAAAATTACGCACGCTCTGTGCGTATGGGAAATCAGGTGTTCAGGTTGAGCCCTTGATCGATGCCGTTTGGTCGCTGGATCG
>CAMBPA010000062.1 GCA_945869355.1 Bordetella parapertussis | reverse complement strand
CGATGAAGTTTCTTTATTGATGCGTTTGTTCGTGCAAGCGCTTGAGCGAGAGGTATCACGGCTACAAGAGCAAGGCGTGCGTCTGCGTGTCGTGGGTGATCTCAGTCCCTTTGAGCCTAAATTGCAAGAGCTGATTCTGCAGGCGCAGGACAGTACGGCTCAGAATGATACGTTACACCTCACGATCGCAGCAAACTATGGCGGTCGCTGGGATATCCTGCAGGCGACTCGCCGTATGTTGGCTGCGCACCCAGAGTTGGCTGCTCAACCCGAGCAACTCGATGAGCAGCTACTCGCCAATTACCTTTCGATGGCATGGGCGCCTGAGCCAGACTTATTTATCCGTACAGGCGGCGAGCAACGGATTTCAAACTTTTTAATATGGCAGCTGGCTTACACCGAGTTGTTTTTTACGGATTGCTACTGGCCTGATTTTGGCGAAACTGAATTACGACAGGCGTTCGATTGGTACAGCACCCGCGAAAGGCGCTTTGGCCGCACCAGTGCGCAGGTGTACGGCGCGGTGAAGACCTAGCACATGCTTGGACAACGCGTCATCACGGCTGTTGTACTGCTTTGTCTCATCGCGGTGTTGCTGTGGATTCCGTCTGAGTGGCCTTTCCTAATCTTTTTGTCGGCGACATGCGCGTTGGCTGCGTGGGAATGGAGTCGTCTGCTCTGGGGAAGGGGAACTAGGATTCCTCAGGTAATGGGCGTGTTGCTGTTCGTCCTGACGATTGTGCAAGCGTGGGCGTGGACACGCTTAGGCTCTGAGGACCAACGTTGGTTGTTATGGTCCACCATCTTGAGTGTTTTTGCTTGGTTTGTGTTCGTTGGTGGCGCACTGTTTCGGGCTCAAACGCAAGTACGCCAAGGCGCGCTGCTCTGGAGTCTATTCGCCGTCACGACGCTTTTTGCGACGTGGGCATGTTTGGCTTGGCTCTTTTTGCATCAAGGCGCTCAGTTCATTCTCACGGTGCTGGCGGTGATTTGGATAGCGGACATTGTTGCGTACTTCGTCGGTCGTACGTTGGGTCGTCATAAGCTAGCACCTCGCATCAGTCCAGGAAAAACCATTGAGTGCGCGTTGGCTGGCGTCATTGGGGTTGTAGCCTGGGTAATTGGAACGGCCTTGTATCTACCCAAGAGTTTTGGATTTGAGCTCGCGCAGCGTTGGGGTTTGGGAGGCGCTGCGGTGTTGGCGGTCTTGTTGGCTGTTTTTTCGATTTGCGGGGACTTGTTCGAGTCGCTTCTCAAGCGGCGGGCATCGATGAAGGATTCTAGTAGTCTGCTTCCGGGGCACGGCGGGGTGTACGATCGAATTGATGCGGTCGTGGCAGTGGTGCCTTTGGCTTATCTCTTAATTGGAAATGTGCCGTGGTAGCGCGGGTAACGGTGTTGGGCTCGACTGGCTCAATTGGGCAGAGCACGCTAGATGTGCTGGCTAGGCACCCAGATAAATTTGCGGTGCACGCATTGTCTGCTTACTCTCGGATAGAGTTGTTGGTTGCGCAAGCGCGCTCGACCGCCGCGCGGGTAGTTGTCGTGCCAACGGATGCTGCGGCTCAAGAATTTCGTCGCTTGTGGGGTGCGGGTGTTTTGTCGCCCGAGCTTAGAGTCGGAGCTCAGGCCTTAGCTGAAACGGCGGGTGATGATCAGAGTCAAATCGTAATGGCCGCAATTGTGGGTGCTGCAGGATTGCCAGCGGCTTTGGCCGCTGCGCAAGCAGGTAAGCGGGTACTGCTCGCAAACAAAGAGGCGCTTGTGGCTGCGGGTTCCCTGTTTATGGCGGCCGTTGAGGCAAACGGTGCTGAGTTGTTGCCCATTGACAGTGAACACAACGCGATCTTCCAGTGCTTACCCCATCATGGGCGTGCGAGTGCGCCCACGCAGCCTGCACCAGGTGTGCGTCGATTAATTCTGACGGCATCGGGCGGTCCTTTTCGTTCAAGACGATGGAAGGACCTGGATGCAGTCACACCTGAGCAAGCCTGCGCGCACCCTAACTGGAGCATGGGGCGAAAGATCTCTGTTGATTCGGCCACGATGCTCAACAAAGGACTCGAAGTGATCGAGGCGCATTGGCTGTTTGCGATGCCCCCTGAGCAAATTAGCGTTGTGATTCATCCGCAAAGCGTCGTGCATTCGATGGTGGAATATATCGACGGCTCGGTGGTGGCTCAGCTAGGACAGCCCGATATGCGTACACCGATCGCTTACGGACTGGGGTTTCCGGAACGCTTAGCCTCCGGGGTTAGTATGTTGGACCTTGCTGCGGCAGGCCGTCTTGATTTTTCTGAGCCAGATTTAGAACAACTGCCTTGTTTGCGCTTGTCCTTTGAGGCGTTGCGTAGCGGGCAAGTTGCGTGCGTGGCCCTCAATGCAGCGAATGAGATTGCGGTAGAGGCGTTTTTGACTAACAAACTTCCCTACACTCGGATACCATCCGTGATCGAGGGCGTACTCGAAGAAATGGGTTCTATGCAAAGTGCCGCGATAGGCGGCATTGATGATGTACTAAACTTCGATCTTGAGGCGAGACGCCGCGCGCAACAGATTGTATTTTTGCATTCGCATTGATGTTTTTTACTGGTTTAAATGATGCTTGTTACTGTTTTGGCTTTTCTCCTCACGCTCGGCGTGCTGATCACTTTCCATGAACTGGGACATTATTGGGTAGCCCGTTGGTGCGGGGTGCGTGTTCTCCGGTTTTCGATTGGTTTTGGCCGCGTACTGATAAAACGGGTGGACCGGCATGGCACGGAGTGGGCGTTGTCAGCCATTCCCTTGGGCGGCTATGTGAAAATGTTAGACGAGACCCGCCCATCGGACGCGCTTGGCGCGCTTAAGCCAAACGGCACCGCCTCGCGCGAGAGTTTTGCTTCGCAACCGGTGTCACGCCGTTTCGCAATTGTTGCGGCGGGTCCCGTCTTCAATCTTCTGCTAGCAGCCTTGCTGTACGCTTTGCTCAATTTTGTCGGGTCCCAAGAGCCAGCCGCCGTGCTCGCGACCCCTACGCCCCAGTCGGCTGCTGCTGTCGCTGGCCTGCAACCCGGCGATCGTATCGTTGCCGTGGATGATAGGGCGATCCGATCTTGGTCGGAATTGCGCTGGGCACTGTTACAAAAGCTTGGAGAGGGCGGCGCGATCGATGTCACGATCGATCAGCGCGGCGCACACTTAAGCCGCACTCTGCAGATGCCCGCTCTAGCTGATCCCTCTGCAGCCGACCCGCTTCGGTTACTTGGTTTGCGTCTCGCCACAGGTGTTCCGGTTGTAAGAGGCGTGGTGCCTGATAGCGTTGGGATGGCGGCCGGTTTAAAAATAGGCGATCGGATTTTGTCTGTGCAACAGCGCACGGATCTCGATGTTGGACAACTGATCCAGATCATCCAGCAACATCCAGACAAACCCTTGCAGCTTGAACTTGAGCGTGATTCAAGAAAATTAAGTATTACTTTGTCTCCGGCGCCGGTTACACAGCCCGAGGGGCAGGTGGTTGGGCGCGTTGGTGTCCAGCTCGGGGGGGATCCAGAGATGGTGATGGTCAGCTACGGCCCGTTGGATAGCCTCGTCAATGGCGTCGTCAAAACCTTTGATACGGCTTGGTTTTCCTTACGTATGATGGGCAAAATGATCTTGGGCGAGGTGTCCGTTAAGAACATCAGTGGTCCCGTCACAATCGCAGATTATGCTGGCCAATCTGCGAAACTCGGTTGGGTTGCATTTGTGGGTTATTTGGCGCTGGTGAGTGTCAGTCTGGGTGTGCTGAACCTGCTGCCAATCCCGATGCTAGACGGTGGGCATCTGCTGTACTATCTCATAGAGATCGTACGTGGAAGTCCGCTCCCCGAGCGTGTGCTGGAGTGGGGTCAAAGGATAGGGTTGGGCCTCTTGTCAGCGCTCATGGTGCTTGCGTTGTTTAACGACTCGATGAGGTACTTGACGCAGTGGCTGACGCCGTGATGCGCGTATGTCAATCGTGTTAGTGATGAATTGAATTTCAAGGATTAGTCAGGATGTCCGCTAGCTTGTTGTGTTTGTTGGGTCAGTGCTCTGATCGTGTGGCGACCTCCTTACGTCGAGGACTCGTTGGGATGTTGTTGGTGGTGGGCTTGCTCGCCGTTTCTCAGGTTGCCCAGGCGTTTGATCCGTTTGTGGTGAGCGATATTCGGGTAGATGGCATGCAGCGCACTGAACCCGGTTCGGTTTTTGCTCGCCTGCCTTTTAAAGTAGGGCAGCGTTTCACCGAGGAACTCGCAACGGAGTCCGTGCGCAAGCTTTTCGAGACTGGGGTCTATTCCGATGTGCGGATTCAGACGGCTGGGCGTGTGGTGATCGTACAAGTGCAAGAACGGCCCACGATCGCTTCGATCTCCTTTACGGGGATGCGAGAATTCGAACCCAAGAACATGATCGATAGCTTCAAACAGGTTGGTTTTGGGGAGGGGCGTGTGTTTGACCAATCGATGTTGGATCAAGCCCAATTTGAGCTCAAACAACAGTATTTGGCCAAGGGCAAATACGCAGTAGAAATATCTCCCACCGTGACGCCGTTGCCACGTAATCGCGTCGGAATTAACTTTGACTTATTTGAAGGCAGTGTGGCGCGAATTAAAGAAATCTCCTTCGTAGGGAATAAGGATTTTTCTGAAAGTACTTTGCGTGACCGCTTCGCGTTGACAACGCCAGGGTGGTTGACCTGGTATACCGATGCGGATAAATACTCGCGCGAGAAGCTTGAAAGGGACATCGAAGAGCTGAAGTCTTTCTATCTGAATCTAGGCTATCTTGAGTTCAAGGTAGAGCCTCCACAAGTCACGATATCGTCCGATCGCAAAGACATCTTCATTACGCTTACGATCAACGAAGGTAAGCCGTATAAAGTCACGAGTGTCAAACTCGCTGGTGAGTTGCTTGGGCTGGACGCTGAAATTAGCCAGCTCGTGCAGCTTAAGGAAGGTGCACTGTTTTCTGGCGCAAAGACAAATGCTACCGCTAAGGCGATTTCGGACTACCTTGGCGGGTTAGGTTATGCCTTCGCTAACGTGAACCCCAATCCGGTATTGGATCGTGAGAACAATACGGCCGAAGTGACTTTTTATGTTGATCCCAGCCGTCGGGTCTATGTGCGACGGATTCAGGTCAGTGGTAACCATCGCACCAAAGACGAAGTGGTTCGTAGAGAAATCCGTCAGGTCGAAGCTGCATGGTATGACTCAGGCAAAATCAAGCTGTCGAGAGACCGACTGGATCGACTGGGTTATTTCAAAGATGTAAAAGTGTCGACCGAGCCGGTGCCCGGCGCACCTGATCAAATCGACGTCAGCGTCGTGGTAGCTGAAAAGCCTACCGGGATGATTAACGTGGGTGTGGGCTACGGCCAAGCTGAAGGCGTTATTTTGAGTGGTGGTATTTCCGAAGAAAACGTATTTGGTAGTGGCACAAACCTGACGCTCAACGTCAATACCAGTCAGTACAACAGGACCGCCGTGCTCGCGCACACCGATCCGTACTTTACAAACGACGGCATTAGTCGGACCAGCTCTATCTACTACCGGACCGTCACGCCCTATGCAAACAACCCGGGTATGTTTCAGGTGACAACGGCTGGTTTAGGCTTGAACTTTGGCGTCCCGATCACAGAGTTTGATCGTATTTTTGCTGGTGTTAGCCTTGAGCGCAATACGATTGGTCTGTATTCAAACTCGCCGATTGCGTATCGTGAGTATGTTCGTAATTATGGTGAAACAACAACTGCTGCTATTCTAAATACCGGCTGGGCTAAAGATACTCGCGATAGCGCCCTCGCTCCGACGAAAGGATCGTTTACGCGACTCAAAGCAGACGTCGGCACGGGTAGTCTTGAGTCTTATTTGTTGGGTGCGCAGCAGCAGTTATTTCTGCCTTTGTCGCGTGATTACACCATCGCATTTAATGCGATGTTTGATTACGGTAAGAGCTACAGCGATTTACCGTATCCAATCATTAAAAACGTTTATGCGGGCGGTATTGGTACCGTTCGTGGTTACTCGCAAAGCTCGCTCGGTCCCATTGACCCGCTCACCGGGACATATCTTGGTGGCTCCAAGCGTGTGGTGGGCAACGTTCAGCTTTACCTGCCGTTCCCCGGAACGCGACAAGATCGTAGCTTGCGTTGGTACGTCTTTGGTGATGGAGGTCAAGTCTTTGGTACCGACGGCTTTGGTAATGACACGTCAATCAATTGGAGCCAGTTGCGTTATTCGGCGGGTATAGGATTGTCGTGGATTTCACCAATCGGTCCGTTGCAGCTATCCCTCGCAAAAGCACTAAATGCGCAGTCTGGCGATAAAACGCAGGTGTTTCAATTCCAGATTGGTACTGGATTTTAGATCGGGTTGATGTTTTTAAACGGCACAATGCCAACTTGCAATTTTGTTTACTGTGGAAATTGAATCATGTCTGTAAAAAATATTTCGAATGCTCAGATTGCAACACAATCGTACGCTCGTGGCAGACGACTGTTTTGGTTGTTGAGTGTCGGAGTGCTGATCCTTGGGGTACTATTCAGCGCCATGGCGCAAGCGCAAGGCTCGAAAATCGGCTTCGTGAATACCGAGCGAATTTTGCGTGATTCCATTCCGGCGAAGGCCGCGCAGACCAAAATCGAGGCTGAATTCAAGAAGCGCGAAGATGAGCTGCAGAAACTTGCCACAAACCTTCGGAGCCTTGCTCAGAAATTCGAGAAGGACGCGCCCGTTCTGTCTGAATCAGACCGCAACAAGCGCCAGCGTGAGTTATCCAACATCGATGCGGACATTCAGCGCAAACGCCGAGAGTTTCAAGAAGACTTTAATCGTCGTCGTAACGAAGAGTTCGCAACGATTGTGGAAAAGGCTAACGCCGCCATCAAACGTCTTGCTGAGCAAGAAAATTATGATGTGATTTTGCAGGATGCCGTGACAGTTAACCCTCGTATCGACATTACCGATAAAGTCATTCAGGCTCTCGGTAAGTAATCAAAGGGTTTAAGCATGCCGGTATTGCTAGACGCGAATCGAGCACTTCCTTTATCGGCTTTGCTACGCGCAATCCCAGGGGGTTTAGTGCAAAGCGTTGTGGTCGGCACAGCTCAAGATGCAGATCCAGGCATCGCGGGTCTCGGAGCGCTTGCTAGCGCCGGCCCTTCGGAAATCTCCTTCATTGTGCATGCGAAGTATCTTGAGCACCTAGCGCAGACCAAGGCGTGTGCGGTGATTGTTCTACCTGAGATCGAAGCGCACCTCGCAAGCCAATCGCCGCCACCCGACTTCGCGCGTGTCGTGTGCAAACATCCTTATCTT
>CAMBPA010000061.1 GCA_945869355.1 Bordetella parapertussis | reverse complement strand
AATCTGCAGCAGAGTGTGCCAGCGCAGGACCACCGAGATCCCGCCAAAGTCGTTGCATCCGTGCAGCAAAAGGCAAGACATCATCTTCCTCCAGCGCTTCGAGCAAAATAGGGGCAACTGACCGCAAACGCTCAAATTCCGATGGCGCTAATGATTGCTCAGCCTGACACGGCGACCCGTCAGCCGGGAGGCGCAACACACGATGCAGGACCTGGGGTATCGACAGTTTTGTATCTTGCGCAAACAGCACATGCAGGCTATCTAAAGATAAGCCGCAATAAGCAGACCTCAGGATAGAAACCCAGGCCGCGCGGTCGCCCGGGTGCGTCACGGCGCGCACAATTTGCACTAGGTCGATCACGTAGGGCCGCTTGTTAAGCGGCACCAAATCGACTGCCCGACAGGCAATGCCCGCCTGCGCCAATAAACGTGTGACATCTTTAAGGTGTGAGCGAGCACGCACCAAAACAGCAACGGGATGGGCGGCGTTGGAAAATTCCGCGAGTGCTTCACGGACTAAATCCACAACGATATGTTCAGTTCTACGCGATGCGCCCACCCATGCGTGGTGAAACTGTACGGCATCGCCCTGAGTGATCGCTTTAAACGGCTCAGAACTCGCGTAGGAAATTGCACCAACTTCCGCGTCATCTGATTCGGGGAACATAGGCTTAAAGGTCTGATTCACCCAATCTACGATGCCGGCTTGCGATCGGAAATTATCCCGCAATTGCAGATATTCAGGGCGGAGGCTGTCGTCACGAAACGCGCGTAAACCGTGATCACGAACCTGTAGAAACAAGCTCACGTTGGCTTTGCGGAACCGATAGATAGACTGCATCGGATCACCAACGAAGAAAACCGTTCGCCCATCGTCAGGCTGCCAACCTGCAGTGATCTTCTCAATCAATTGAATTTGCGATTGACTGGTGTCTTGAAACTCGTCGATTAATAAGTGCTGAATATTTGCATCGAGCCGAAGGAGCAACTCACTCGGTTGCTCGACCCGACCCAACGCGAGATCCGCTCTTCTGGCGATTTCGGTGAAATCGACCTCACCCGCACTCATGAATTGCAGTGTTAATTGGCCCGCAGCCAAACGCAGGCATTGCAATTGCGCCTGCAAGATGGCCCATTGCTCTTCGCTGAACTCAGGATGAGGCGTATCGCTGATCTCGCCCAAGCGTTCGACCCACTCTGGCGCTGGCTCGCCACGGAACCGGTCTAGCCACTGCGCAAACGCTTTTTTTGCCGGTGCGAAAGCAGGACTCGCAGGAAAACCGATCCTCACGTTGATCTGCGCGCGCACGGTTTTTTTACCCGCGGTTAGTAATAACGCTACCAACCCTCGCCAACGACCGAGCTCGATGACAGTGGCCTCTAGAGGCTCTCCCTCCCAATCCAATAATGCGCACGCGGGATGGTCAGGCGTCTCCTGCATTAAATTGTCAGCGGCAATGCGAGCTAAAGGTGCGAGCTCTTGTGACCATCCCGCTGGCATTGCGCCAAGCAATCGCTCAAGTTGTTGCGTAACGGTTTGCTCAAAATTTTCTTCCAAGAGTAAACGATCGTCGCCCTCTTGGAGCAAAGACAACCATTGGTCTCGCTGCGCAAGCATTCCGGCCAACGCGTCGCAGGTTGCCTGCACATCCAAATCCATGTGCTCCAGTAACCGCCTAACTCCTTGCTCTTGGCCCGCCATTGCGATGGTTGCTCGGGCAGCGGCCTGATAGTGCACCTCTGGGTCCTCCGCGACACCCGGCACCCCACCCATCGATGATAGCCAAGGCATGCTGCGAACCAAGCCGGAACAGAACGAATCGATCGTTCGTATCGCCAAGCGTGCAGGATAGTCAAGCAAGTTCCAACCGAACTCCTTGTCGCGCTCGAGTGCTGCCCGCGCAAGCAACCAACTGCGCCGATCATGCTCCACGTCGGGAGGGGAGTCCAACACCATCGCGGCTGATAGTTTTTTCAGCACACGATCATGCATCTCAGAGGCAGCCTTCCGAGTGAAGGTGATCGCAACGATATCCTCGGGCCGTCTAACGGTTGCGAGCAAGGCGAGGATGCGATCGGTCAATAATTCTGTTTTTCCAGAGCCCGCAGGTGCCTGCACCAAAAAGGAACGACGCGAATCAACAGCCCTGAGGCGGATCGCTGCGTCTGAGGGCTTGCGCTCAGACTTCGTCATCGCTGTCTCCCTGCGCGTCTTCCTCACCTTGATCGTAATACCGCAGCAAAGGCAATATGTCGCAAAACGTGAGATCCGCTGCTTTCCACGACTGATTGAGTGCGTGCCCCCGTACAAACTCTTGAGCCAGCATATCGATGACGGCACTCAGGCGCGAGAGCATGCACGACCAATCCGCATCGGGATACTTTGCTTTGGTGAGTGTCTCTAATCCGCTCAAGCCGAGATCATCATGCTCAACGAGCCCAAGCGCCGCGCATCCTCGGGCATGTAAACGCACCAACATGAGGGCGCCGATACGATCCCGTACGTCGCTGTCATTCGTGCTTCCGGCGCCAAGCAAGGCGGCATAGACAGGCACCTGCAGGTTAACGGGGCGCGCTCCTTGCCAATCACTTAGCACCGCGGGCAAAGACCGACCAGTTTTGTAATCAATCACTGCGAGATGCTTGATCCCGTCACCCTGATCTTCAGAGACCAGATGGTCTAGACGATCCAGCCGAACATCTAGCAGCAAGCCCTTGATATTGAGCTCACGCTTTTGCTCAATTTCTTGCACAACGAAGGGCGCACGACCCGCCTCAACGAGCAACCAATCGTGAACAACTTCCATTGCGCGTCTGACTTCCAAATCACGCAAGGCAATATCGAAGGCGTTGAGCTCCTGACTCGCGACCGCATGCACAATTTTCTCAAGTTGTGGCAAAAGTGCAGAGGTCTCAATCGCCACCTTTAAACCGCTTTGGTCACGCAATGCTTCCCACACTCGCTCCATCACGCCATGTAGGAATTTTCCGCGCAGGGCCATTTGTGGAAGCTCGCCATAGGCAGGCAAACCCTTCAGGCCTAAGCGATAGCGAAAAAAAGCCCACAAAGGATTGATAGCCTGTGTTTCCAACACAGTGACTCCGCCTCGCACCTTTTCACCTGCCACGAGGGGTGGCGCTTGGTCATCTCGCCATGACTCTAGGTCAGACGTCTGCCAGCGCGCAATGGACTCAATCGTCTGATCCGTGGCCGCCCCCTCCGCGGTAAGAACCTGTATTAACGGTGACGGACGAAGCTCTCGCTCACCATCAAAACGCGGGGCACTTACCGTGACCGCTGGCGCCACCTTGCACAGGTTGGCAAAAATCTGTTGCGCCCATTGGCTCTCGCGCTCGGGTGTTGCGCGAGGCGCCTGCGCGCGACGCAGTGCCCCCATCGGGATCAATGGATTAGGTTTTGTCGCGGCAGGTAATACCTCGTCGGTTAAACCAAGCATCCACACACCGTCCCACTGCCCTCCTTCTGCCTCAAGGAGACCCAATACATCGAGACGCGCCGTCGGATCACGCTGTGGCTGAAACATCGTTGCTCGCGCTAAGCGACCAAGAATACTTAAGGCCTCGGACGACGGTATCTGCTGAAAAAGTGCGCTCAACGATTCAAACTGCTCAAGCAAGGCGTCGAACGCTTCGAGGACTTGATACATCGCGGAACTCTGCGCGCCGCGGCCGGGAAAACCCAGCGTAGCTAGCGTCGCCCTAAACACCCCAGACCACCGATGCAAGGCAGTGCTGCGGGGTAGGACTTGCCAATCCTGCCATGCGCGCTGCCAGGCCGGCGATAACTGATGTAAGGGCTCAATTGCCGAAGTCCATGACGCGAGCGAAACATGACTCACCTGCCACTCACGCCAACCTGCATCGATCATCGCGCGCGTACCCTGCTCAGTGCTGTGCCCTAAACAGTATCCCGACAACAACGCTGCACCAAGATCTGCGGGGGATGCGCCGAGCTGCTCTTTCATGAGCACGAAGGTGCGCAGCCATGCGAGGGCGGCGCGACATGCAGCCCAATCGGATAACGGTCGTGCAACCGCCACGTTAAAGGCGTGCACGCTCACACCGTTGGTGTCGCTCAAGCTCTGCTCAAGGACCCGACGCGCAAAGGGTGCCTGCGTATCCAGCGAGACCGCAATTATTGCAAAACGTCCCTCTGGTCGGTGATCGAGCTGCGAACGCGCCCAGCTCGCAGCTGCCAACCACTCGGCCTGGGCAGTCGCCGCTTCAACACGCGTGACATCGGATGCTTGCGCCAACTCTTCGACAAGTGTTGAAACCACAACTCCACGTGCAACCAGCACCTCGAGCAACACCCCCATTCTTGGCGATATCTCGGTGAAGCCTGCAAGAATGACCTGAGCCGGCAATGGCAAGCCGTTCTCAATATGTTGAATCAAACGCGTCAGAGCGCTACTTGTATCGAGTGCATCCAGTGCATGTAACCGCTCGCGGTAGGCATCGCGCCATTGGAGAAAGCGATCATATTCTTCGGTATGCTCGTGATCCAAAACCTTGATCTGCCACTCTTCGATCAACTGGTCCGCCGCAAGGGCCATGGCTGCAGTTTGATAGACATCAAGCAAGGCACCATCACCCTCAACCCGCTCAATGACTTGCGCCCACAGAAGTTGCGCTTCAAATCCATCGAGCTGTCGCGCGTGTGCTCGCAAAGACTCCTCAAAGCCTGCACGATCTAATTGATGCGTCACCCACCCCGACCAAGGCATGATCTCTGGCATTTCAGCAACAAGCTGCCCGCGCGCTGCCTGCTGCTGCGCCAGTAACTGAATCACCCTTCGGGCCAAACGGTTGTTTACCGTCAAAACAGAGACATCTTTGGCCGCATGCGTGCCAAGGTTCGAGGCATGCACGAAAGGATATTGGGTCAAGGTCTGCATGAGACGCGGATCAGAAACCGCATAGCGCGACAATACTTTCCCAGTTCAAACGCATGCCCGGCGTCGTGTAGCCGACAAGACCGACAACAAGAACAACGCAGAGCAGTGCGCCCCCCGCTATCCACATCAACCGTTGCTTGACACGTGTTTGCATAACACCCCAAGAGGATTAAGCGACTTTAGCGAGTTGTTGCGCATTAATAGGCGTTTCACGAACAGGCAGGCATAAGGCCGCGGCCATTAAGGACAACAAAATCCCGAGCCACCACACCAAATCATAACTTCCCGTCACCGCCTGCACCCGACCACCCAGCCAAACGCCTGTAAAACTTCCAAGCTGATGTCCCAAGAAAACCATACCGGACAAAGTTGCAGCAAAACGCAAACCATAAATCTGTCCGATCAATCCTAGGGTAAGCGGGACAGTACCGAGCCAGAACACGCCCATCCACGCAGCAAACACATAGACTACCCAGGAAGACGTCGGCATCGCGAGAATCCAGATGAGACCCACCGCACGCAGGGCATACAAGCCAGCGAGTAAATTCTTTTTGCTGTGTGTCCCACCGAGCTTGCCCGCCATAAACGATCCAAACACGTTAAACAAGCCAATTAGGCCGATTGCAAACGCACCCGCACTGGCGTTCAACCCGTTGTCCACGACAAACGCCGGCAAATGCAAGGTAATAAAGGCCGTATGAAAACCACAAACAAAATAGCCCCAAAACAAAAAGTGAAAGGT
This sequence comes from Bordetella parapertussis, assembly GCA_945869355.1. GTDB lineage: Bacteria > Pseudomonadota > Gammaproteobacteria > Burkholderiales > Burkholderiaceae_B > Zwartia > Zwartia parapertussis_F. The sequence continues at coordinate 1,755 of CAMBPA010000061.1, read as the reverse complement.
CGGATGCTTTAACGCCTGCCCGATTGCCGAAAACATTGACTGCTGAGGACCCGCGCTTGCTCCGGGCTTGCCTCGCAGAAACCACACCAAAGGCAGTGTCGCTGCAAGCACCATAGAAAGCACGAGATAGGCGCCGGTCCAATCTAAAGAGTCGATCAATAGTTGACCGGTCGGTACCACCAGAAATTGTCCTAACGATCCCCCTGCGCTTGCAATTCCCATCGCTGTGCTACGCGATGACAAGGGAACCGTGCGCGCAATGACGGGCAAAATCACCGCAAAGGTCGTGCCTGCCTGACCGAGTCCAATCAACACCCCGGCACTCAAATAGAATTCAAGCTCCGTTGAAGAAAAACGGGTGCCTAGTAAGCCCACCGCATAAAACACCACGCACATTGTAATCGTTCTGCCCGAACCGAAACGATCCGCCATCATGCCGGCGCCAATTGCGCCAAACCCCCACACTAAATTCTGTAACGCAAACGCCATCGAAAAAACTTCGCGCTCCCAACCTCGGTCAAGCCCCACCGGCTGGACAAACAACCCAATCGTGGCTCGTATGCCCATTGCAAGCAACACAATCAAGGTGCCCAACACGATCGTTTGGAGAGCGAGCGGGTTGTCTAGCAAACCAGAGTTACGTTCGTCTGCGTGTTGCGTCATGGTGATGAGCTCAAAAAGAAAAAAAATGGCGCCGCCGAGACGAATCGAACGTCCGACTCCCTTCTTAGGAGGAAGGTACTCTATCCACTGAGTTACGGCGGCGAAGCCTTAGTTTAACAAGGAGCGCCCTGATCAGCCTCTCGGGTGATGCTGCGCGTGCAACGATTTAAGTCGCTCTCGGGCGACGTGTGTATAAATCTGCGTCGTCGAGATATCCGCATGCCCAAGCAACATCTGCACCACCCGTAAATCGGCTCCATGATTGAGCAAATGCGTGGCAAACGCATGGCGCAATACATGGGGGGACAACGGCGCATGAACACCCGCTAATACCGCGTATTTCTTAATCAACAACCAAAACGACTGACGCGTCATCGGAGCGGCTCGGGCCGTCACAAACAGAGCAGCCGCTGTCCGCGCCCCCATGAGGGAGGGCCGCGCTTCTTTTAAATAGGTTGTTATCCAGTGCGCGGCCTCTGCACCGAGGGGTACGAGACGATCCTTACCGCCCTTACCTTGGACAACGCGCACAACGCCATCCCCCAGGCTCACATCCAAGGCCGCTAGGCTGACTAACTCTGATACCCGCAAGCCGGTGGCGTAAAGAACCTCTAGCATTGCTCGATCGCGCAAGCCACGCGGCGTATGCAACGGCGGCTGCTTTAATAAAGCCTCAACCTGCGCTTCCGACAAGATCTTAGGAATCCGCAAGGCCTGTCGCGCCGACGTAAGCTGCAAACAAGGGTCGACCGACACACGCTGATGACGCAACGCCCACAGGTAATAGCGTCGCAGCGTTGCAAGCCGTCTATTCGCAGTGCTCGGTTTTGTTTCTGCATGTTTGGCCGCGAACCAGGCTTGCAGATCGCCCTCGCGCGCACGATCGATATCCAGTCCGCGTTCAGCAAGCAGCCACTGCTCAAAAGCAGCTAAGTCGCGTCGATACGCGGCAAGCGTATTGCTCGAGAGGCCGTCTTCGAGCCAGACGGCATCGATAAAAGCACTAATTGCGGCGGACTCGGGTGCACTCATTGCCAGACAATAGTAGCATTCAGTCCATTGATAACTCTCATGAGCAATCCTATTTCATGT